>NZ_RJVI01000001.1:0-228597 GCF_003751635.1 Inmirania thermothiophila | reverse complement strand
GCCGGTCGAGCCGCGCCTCGATGCGGTCGCCGCGCCGATCCAGGCGCTGCTCGATGCGATCGCCGCGCCGGTCGAGCCGCGCCTCGATGCGGTCGCCGCGGCGGTCGAGCCGCTCGGCGCGGGCCTCGTTGCCGTGCTCGCGGGCGCGCTCGGCGGCGCGGTCCAGGCGCTCGTCGATCCGCTCCCCGCGCCGGTCCAGCCGCTCGTCGATCCACTCGCCGCGGCGGTCCAGCCGCTCGTCGATCACCTCGCCGCGGCGGTCGAGGCGCTGGTCGATGCGCTCGCCGATGCGGTCGAGGCGGTCGCCGGGGGCGGCCACGGCGCCTGCGGCGAGGGCGGCAAGGCCCGCCCCGGCGAGCAGGGCGGCGACGGCGCTGCGGGATAGGGATCTGCGGTTCATGGACTTTCCTCCTCTCGTTGCGGCTCGGAAACCTCGCTGTCTCGTTCTTTTCAACGCACGGGCGGCGGATCGGTTGACCGGCGTGACCGCGCCCGGGCGGCGGGTTAGATTGCCGCCATGACGCAGGTGCTCAAGGTCGCCGTGCCCGCCCCCCTGGCCGGGGCGCTGGACTACCTGCCGCCCCGCGGGGCGCCGGACATCCCCGCCGGGGTGCGGGTGCGCGTGCCCCTCGGGCGGCGGGCCGTGGTGGGGGTGGTGGTGGGGCGCGGGCCCGCCGCGGTGGTGCCGGACCGGCTGCGGCCGGTGCGCGCCGTGCTCGACGAGCGGCCGGTGCTGGACGGAGGGCTGCTCGATCTCGTGGCCTTCGCCGCTGGCTACTACCACGCCCCCCTGGGCGAGGTGCTGGCCCTCGCCCTGCCGGCCCCGCTGCGCAAGGGAGCGCCGGCGCAGCCGCGGCGGCCGCTGCTGTGGCGGCTCACGGCGGCGGGGCGGGCGGCCCCGGCGGCGGCCCTCGCCCGCGCCCCGCGGCAGCGGGGCCTGCTCGAGCGGCTGCGGGCGGGGCCGGTGGCCGCCGCCGCCCTCTCCGCGGAGGACCGGCGCGCGGCGGCGGCGCTTGCCGCCCGGGGCTGGGCCGAGGCGGCACCGGCGCCGGTCGCCCCGCCGGATCCGGGAGTGCACCGCCCGGCGCTCACCCCGGCCCAGGGGGCGGCGGTGGCAGCGGTGCGGGCGGCGGCGGATCGCTTCGCCGTGCACCTGCTGGAGGGCGTCACCGGCAGCGGCAAGACCGAGGTCTACCTGCGCCTCGCCGAGGAGGCGGTGGCGCGGGGCGGCCAGGTGCTGGTGCTGGTTCCCGAGATCGCCCTCACGCCCCAGACCCTGCGCCGCTTCCGCGCCCGCTTCGGCGGCCGCGTCGTGGCCTACCATTCGGGCCTCGCCGAGGGCGAGCGGCTCGCGGCCTGGGCGGCCCTGCGCGAGGGCGAGGCCGCGGTGGCCCTGGGCACCCGCTCGGCGGTGTGGCTGCCGCTGCCGCGCCTGGCCCTGGTGGTGGTGGACGAGGAGCACGACCCCTCCTACAAGCAGCAGGAAGGGCCCCGCTACCACGCCCGCGATCTCGCGGTGTGGCGGGCGCGCCGGCAGGGCTGCCCGGTGGTGCTCGGCAGCGCCACCCCCGCCCTGGAGACGCTGCACAACGCCCGCCGCGGCCGCTTCCGTCACCTGCGCCTGGCCGAGCGCGCTGGCGAGGCGGTGCTGCCGCGGCTGGAGCTGGTGGACCTGCGGCGCGAGCCCCAGGCGCAGGGGATCGCACGCCGCGTCCTCGCCGCGGCGGAGGCCGAGCTCGCCGCCGGCCGCCAGGTGCTCTTCTTCCTCAACCGCCGCGGCTACGCCCCCACCCTCCTCTGCACCGCCTGCGGCTGGATCGCGGGCTGCGACCGCTGCAGCGTGCGCCTCACCGTGCACGGCGCCGGGGCGGTGCTGCGCTGCCATCACTGCGGCGCCCGGCGCCGCCCGCCGCCGGCCTGCCCGGCCTGCGGCGGGGCGCTGCTCGGCGTCGGTCGCGGCACCGAGCGGGTGGAGGCCCTGCTGCGGGCGCGCTTCGAGGGGGTGCCCCTGACCCGCATCGACCGCGACCGCGCGCGCCGGCGCGGCGCCCTCGAGCGGCTGCTGGCGGAGGTGGCCGCGGGCGGGCCCCGCATCGTCGTCGGCACCCAGCTCCTGGCCAAGGGCCACCACTTCCCGGACCTGACCCTGGTGGGCGTCCTCAACGCCGACCAGGGGCTGTTCGGGGCCGATTTCCGCGGCCCCGAGCGCGCGGCGCAGCTCATCGTCCAGGTGGCGGGGCGGGCCGGGCGCGGGCGCCTGCCCGGCCGGGTCCTGATCCAGACCCACGCCCCGGAGCATCCGCTGCTGCAGCGGCTGGTGCGCGAGGGCTACGCCGCCTTCGCCGCCGCCGCCCTGGCGGAGCGGGCAGCGGCCCGGCTGCCCCCCTTCGCCCATCTGGCGCTGCTGCGGGTGGAGGCGGTGGATGCGGCGGCGGCCGAAGGCTTCGCCGCCGCCGCGGCGAAGGCCGCGGCCGGGCTCGGCGAGGGGGTGGAGGTCCTGGGGCCGGCGCCCGCGCCCATCGAGCGGCGCGCCGGCCGCCACCGCTGGCAGGTGCTCCTGCGCGCGGCGCGGCG
The DNA here is from genome assembly GCF_003751635.1 of Inmirania thermothiophila. NCBI lineage: Bacteria > Pseudomonadati > Pseudomonadota > Gammaproteobacteria > Chromatiales > Ectothiorhodospiraceae > Inmirania > Inmirania thermothiophila. The sequence goes on along the minus strand of NZ_RJVI01000001.1, from coordinate 226,023 downwards.
CTCGGCGCTGCAGCGGCTGCTTGCGCGCTGGGCGGTGCGGCTCGAGGGGCTGCCGGGGGCGCGCCGGGTGCGCTGGGGCCTCGACGTCGATCCGCTGGAGATGGCCTGAGGGCGGCGCGCCTTTGCGCCGCACCGCGGCCGAAGGGATAATCTGCGCCTTTTCTCGTGCGGAGGCCGGGGAGCATGAAGAGGCGTCTGTCCGAGCTGGTGACCGGGGCGGTGCGGGCGGTGGCGGCCGCGGGGGGGCTGCCGGAGGCGGCGGTGCAGGCCCCGGTGCAGGTGGAGCGGACCCGTGATGCGCGCCACGGCGACTACGCCTGCAACGTCGCCCTCGCCCTCGCGCGCGCGGCGCGGCGGCGCCCCCGCGAGATCGCCGAGGCCGTGGTGGCGGCGCTGCCGGCCTCGCCGCTGGTGGCCCGGGTGGAGATCGCGGGGCCCGGCTTCATCAACTTCTTCCTCGCCCCCGAGGCCTTCCACCAGGCGGTGCGGGAGGCCCTCGAGCAGGGCGAGGCCTTCGGCCGCAGCCGCCTCGGCGCCGGGCGCAGCATCCAGGTGGAGTTCGTCTCCGCCAACCCCACCGGGCCGCTCCACGTGGGCCACGGCCGCGGCGCCGCCTACGGCGCCGCGGTGGCGGCGCTGCTGGAGGCGGTCGGCTTCGAGGTGCAGCGCGAGTACTACGTCAACGACGCCGGCCGCCAGATGGACATCCTCGCGGTGAGCGTGTGGATGCGCTACCTGGAGCTCGCGGGCGAGACCCTGCCCTTCCCCGCCAACGGCTACCGGGGGGACTACGTCTGGGACATCGCCGCCACGCTGCACCGCACCGAGGGGGATGCGCTGCGCCACCCGGCGGCGGTGGTGCTCGAGGGGCTGCCCGCGGACGAGCCCGAGGGCGGCGACCGCGAGGCCTACATCGACGCCCTCATCGCCCGGGCCAAGGCGCTGCTGGGCCCGGAGCGCTACCGCCAGGTCTACGATCTCGCCCTCGACACCATCCTCGACGACATCCGCCGCGATCTCGAGGCCTTCGGCGTCACCTACGACGCCTGGTTCTCGGAGCGCGCCCTGGTGGAGAGCGGGGCGGTGGACCGCATCATCGCCCGCCTGCAGGCGGCGGGCCACGTCTACGAGCGCGACGGCGCGCTGTGGTTCCGCGCCACCGCCTTCGGTGACGAGAAGGACCGCGTGCTGGTGCGCGACAACGGTCTCAAGACCTACTTCGCCACCGACATCGCCTACCACGCCGACAAGCTCGAGCGCGGCTTCGAGCGCGTCATCGACGTCTGGGGCGCCGACCACCACGGTTACGTGCCGCGGGTCAAGGCGGCGCTGGCGGCGCTGGGGGACGATCCCGCGCGGCTCGAGGTGCTGCTGGTCCAGTTCGCGGTCCTCTACCGCGGCGGCGAGAAGGTGCAGATGAGCACCCGCTCGGGCGAGTTCGTGACCCTGCGCGAGCTGCGCGAGGAGGTGGGCCGCGACGCCGCCCGCTTCTTCTACGTCATGCGCCGCTGCGAGCAGCACCTGGACTTCGACCTCGACCTGGCCAAATCCCAGAGCGCCGACAACCCCGTCTACTACGTGCAGTACGCCCACGCCCGCATCCACAGCGTGCTGCGCCAGCTCGAGGGGCGCGGCGGGCGGTGGGACCGCGAGCGCGGTCTGGCGGCGCTCGGGCGCCTGACCGAGGCCCACGAGGCGCGGCTGCTGAGGACGCTGGCGCGCTATCCCGAGGTGGTGGAGGAGGCCGCGCTCGCGCGCGAGCCGCACCAGCTCGCCCACTACCTGCGCGAGCTCGCCAACGACTTCCACACCTGCTACAACGCGGTGCCCTTCCTGGTGGAGGACGAGGCCCTGCGGGATGCGCGCCTGGCCATGATCCTGGCGGTGCGCCAGGCCATCGCCAACGGGCTGGCGCTCCTCGGGGTCTCGGCCCCGGAGCAGATGTGAGCGGGGGGGGCGCGAGGAAGCCCGCACGGTCGCAGGCGAGGCCGCGGCGGCCGGCCGGCTCCTATGCCGGCTGGGCCTGGCTCGCGGCGGGGCTCGCCATCGGCCTCTTCGTCGCCTTCCTGGTCTACCTCCACGAGCACCGGGCGCCGGTGCCCGTCGCGGCCGCGCCCGAGGCCCCGGCGACGCCGGCGCCGCGCTTCGACTTCTACACCATCCTGCCGGAGCAGGAGGTGGTGGTGCCGGAGGAGGGGCGCGCCACACCGCGGGAGGAGCGGCCCGAGGCCGCGCCTGCGCGCTACCTGCTGCAGGTGGGCTCGTTCCGGACCTGGGCGCAGGCGGATGCGCTGCGCGCGCGGCTCGCGCTCCTCGGGGTCGAGGCCAGCATCGAGCGGGTGCGCCTCGCCGACGGCGAGGTCTGGCACCGGGTGCGGGTCGGCCCCTTCGACAGCCTGCGGGAGCTGTCGCGGATCCAGGACCGGCTGCGCCGGGCCGACATCCAGTCGATCCGCGTGCGCATCCGCGGCTGAGCCTCAGTCGAGACCGAAGAGCCGGCGCTTGAGGCGGAACAGCGCCGAGATGTCCTCCTCGGCGTGGCCCTCGGCCATGAGGGCCTCGTAGTCGGCGAGGGTCTCGTCCACGCAGCGCAGGTGCACGCCGCGCTCGGCCGCCATGTCGCGGCAGATGGCGAGGTCCTTGTGGTGGAGGGCGACCTTGAAGCCGGGGGCGAAGCGCCCCTGGGCCATGGTGGGCCCGCGGTGGGTGAGGAACCAGCTGCCGGCGGCGCCCGCGCTGACCGCCTCGATGACGCGGGCAAGGTCGAGCCCCTGGGCCTCGGCGAAGGCGAGCCCCTCGGTGACCGCCTGGTTGATCCCGGCCACCATGATCTGGTTGACCGCCTTGGTGGCCTGCCCCGCGCCCACCGGCCCCATGTGGACGATGCGCGCGGACAGGGCCTCGAGCACCGGGCGGACGCGATCGAGCACCGCCGCTTCGCCCCCCACCATCATCGACAGGCGCGCATCGCGCGCGCCCTCGACCCCGCCGGTGACGGGGACGTCGAGGAAGTCCGCGCCGGCGGAGGCGACGCGCGCGGCGACGTCGCGGGCGGTGGCCGCGCTCACCGTGGAGCAGTCGATCACCACCTTCCCCGGCGCGAGGCCCGGCAGCATGGCCTCCACCACCTCGCGCACGTCGCGGTCGGCCGAGACGCAGGTGATCACCACCTCCGAGCGACGGGCGAGATCGGCGGGGTCGGCGGCGGCGGCGACCCCGAGCTCGGCGGCGAGGGCCTCGGCCTTCGCCGCGGTGCGGTTCCACACCGCCTCGAGGTGACCCGCACGGTGGAGGTTGCGGGCCATGTGGGCGCCCATGGCGCCGAGGCCGATGAATCCGGTCTTCACGGGGGCTCCTCCTGCAGGGGGGTCATTCCTCCAGGTAAGTGTAGCCGCCGAGGCCGGCCTCCAGCTCCGCCAGCAGGAGCCGCTCCTCCGCCGGGGCGAGGCCGGCGGCGCGGGCCTGGCGGTGGTAGGCGCGGCGCAGGGCCTCGGGCTCGAAGCCGACGTAGCGCAGCAGGTCGGCGGCGGTGTCGCCGCGCCGCGGCGAGACCAGACGGTAGCCGCCGGCGCCGTCGAGCTCGACGTTGACCGAGTCGGTGTCGCCGAAGAGGTTGTGCATGTCGCCGAGGATCTCCTGGTAGGCACCGACGAGGAAGATCCCGAGCAGGTAGGGCTCCGGGCCCGGATCGTGCAGCGGCAGGGTGGCGTCGACGCCGGCCTCGTCCACGTAGTGGTCGATGCGCCCGTCGGAGTCGCAGGTGATGTCCTCGATGACGCCGCGGCGGGTCGGGGGCTCGTCGAGCCGGTGCAGCGGCACCACGGGGAAGACCTGCTCGATGGCCCAGGCGTCCGGGATGGACTGGAAGAGCGAGAAGTTGCAGAAGTACTTGTCGGCGAGCTTCTCGTTGAGCTCGTCGAGGATCTCGCGATGGCTGCGCACGGCCGGGCGCAGGCCCCGGCGCACCTCGGCGCAGACCGCGTGATAGATGCGCTCGGCGCGGGCCCGCTGGGGCAGGTCGAGGACGCCGTGGGCGTAGAGGGTGTGGGCCTCGCCGAGCCAGAAGACGGCGTCGTGGTAGCGCTCCACCGGCGAGCGGCCGCTCCCCTCGGCGAGGCAGCGCCACAGCTCCTGGATCGCCAGCGGCTCGTCCGGCGCCGGGGCGGCGAGGCCGTCGCCCTCCGGCACCCGCCCCACGTCCACCACCTGGGTCACGAGCACGGCGTGATGCGCGGTCATGGCGCGGCCGGACTCGGTGATCAGGTCCGGGTGGGGCAGGTCCTCGGCCTCGCAGGCGGCGGCGAGGGTGCGCACCACGTGCTCGGCGTACTCGCCGATGCCGTAGTTGACCGAGCAGAAGCTGCGCGAGCGCGTGCCCTCGTAGTCGACGCCGAGGCCGCCGCCCACGTCGACGCAGTCCACCGGCGCGCCGCGCCGGCGCAGCTCCACGTAGAAGCGCGCCGCCTCGGCCAGGCCGCGCTGGATGTCGCGGATGTTGGGGATCTGGGAGCCGAGGTGGAAGTGGAGCAGGCGCAGCCAGTGCAGGCGGCCGGCCCGGCGCAGGGTCTCCACCGCGTCCAGCAGCTCGTGGGCGGCGAGGCCGAACTTGGAGCGCTCGCCGCCGCTGTTCTGCCACTTGCCGGCGCCGATGGTGGCGAGGCGCACGCGCACCCCGAGGCGGGGCTCGATCCCCAGCGCCGCCGCCTCCTCCAGGACGCGGCCGAGCTCCGACGGCTTCTCCAGCACGATGTGGACGCGGTGGCCGAGGCGGGTGCCGAGCAGCGCCAGGCGCACGTACTCGCGGTCCTTGTAGCCGTTGCAGACGATGGCGCCGTCGCCGGGGCGGGCCAGGGCCAGCACCGCCGTCAGCTCCGGCTTGCTGCCGGCCTCGAGGCCGACGCCGGGCACCGCGGCGATGGCCTCCACCACCGAGCGCTGCTGGTTGACCTTGATGGGGTAGACGGGGGTGTAGCTCCCCCGGTAGCCGTGCCGGGCCATGGCCTCGGCGAAGGCCCGGCGCAGGGTCGCGAGGCGGTGGCGGAGGATGTCCGGGAAGCGCAGCAGCACCGGCAGGGCCAGGCCCTCCCCGCGCAGGCTGCAGGCAAGGGCATGGAGATCCAACGCCGGCCCCTCGGGGCCGAGCGGGCGCACCACCAGGTGCCCCCGCTCATCCACGTCGAAGTAGCCCTCCCCCCAGTGGGCGAGGTTGTAGGTGCGGCGCGCCGCGGCGATGTCCCAGCCCGTCATGGGCGCCAAGTTTCGCCGCCGGCGCGCCGCGGCACAAGCGCGGCGCCGCCCTTGCCGCTACAATGCACGCCCCTTGTTGGACCTTGCGGCGGGAGGCGGATCCATGACCCTCGATGGCCAGTGGTTCACGGAGCGGTGCAAGGAGGGCGGCTCGGCCTTCTCCTTGAAGGTGCGGGCGAAGCTGCACGAGGAGCAGACGCCTTACCAGCGGATCGAGATCTACGACACCGAGGCCTTCGGTCACCTCATGGTGATCGACGGCTTCGTCATGCTCACCGCGCGCGACAACTTCGTCTATCACGAGATGATGGCGCACCCGGTGCTCTACACCCACGAGGCGCCGCGGCGGGTGCTGGTGATCGGCGGCGGTGACTGCGGCACCCTGCGCGAGGTGCTGCGCCATCCCGAGGTGGAGCGGGTGGTGCAGGTGGAGATCGACGAGCGGGTCACGCGGCTTGCCGAGCGCTACTTCCCGGAGCTGACCGAGGCGAACGGCGATCCGCGCGCCGAGCTGGTCTTCGCCGACGGCATCCGCTGGGTCGCCGAGGCCCCGGAGGCGAGCCTCGACGTCATCATCGTCGACAGCACCGACCCCATCGGTCCCGCCGAGGGGCTGTTCAACGAGCCCTTCTACCGCGACTGCCTGCGCGTGCTGGGCGAGGGCGGGCTGCTGGTGCAGCAGAGCGAGTCGCCGCTCTACCACCAGCGCATCCTCACCGCGATGCGGCGGGCCATGCGCGCGGCGGGCTTCGCCGACCTCGCGACCCTGCACTTCCCCCAGCCCACCTATCCCTCGGGCTGGTGGAGCGCGACCATGGCGCGCAAGGGCCGGCCCATCGACGGCTTCCGCGAGGCCGACGCCGCGGCGCGGCCCTTCCCCACGCGCTACTACACGCCCGGGACGCACCGCGGCGCGCTGGCCCTGCCGCCGTTCCTCGCCGCGGCCCTCGAGGGGACCTGAGGGGCGGGCTCAGCCGCCGCCGGACTCGGCCGCGGGCTTGGACGCGGCCGGCGGGACGAGCTCCGCGGCGCGCTCGCTGGCCGGCATCCGCACCAGCTCCTTGAGGATGTTGGCGAGCTCGGTGACCGCGCTCTTGGGGCCGTAGTCGCGGGTGTAGATGAGGTAGAGGGGGACGCGCCGGCTCTTGCCCTGGGCGAGCGGCAGCGGCTTGAGCTCGCCGCGGCGCACCGCCTCCTCGATCATGTGCTTGGGCAGCCAGCCGTAGCCGGCGCCGGAGCGGATCACGGCGAGGCTCGTCTCGAGGCTCGCCACGTACCACTTCCCCGAGGTGCCGACCCAGCTCGAGTCGGCCTTGCGGCTCGCCCAGGAGTCGCTGATCACCACCTGGGTCTCCTGCATCAGGTCCTCGCGGGTGAGGGGGCGGCGCAGCTTGTGCAGCGGGTGCTCCGGATGCGCCACCGCCACCAGGCGGATGTCCAGGAGGTGGTCGGCGAGGTAGTCCTTGGGCACGGTGGAGCCGATGCCGAGGTCGGTCTGACCCCGGACCACCGCCTCCTCGACCCGGGTCGTCACCGCCTCCTCCAGGTGGACCAGGGTGTCCTTGCAGGTGCGGGCGAAGCGCCCCAGGGCCGCCACCAGGATGTCCGTGGGGAAGGCCTTGTCGACGACGAGGCGGATCTCGGCCTCGTAGCCCTCGATGTACTGCCGCGCCTGGGCCTCGAGGGCGAGGGCGTCCTGGACCAGGGCCCGGGCGCGGTCGAGGAGCGAGCGTCCGGCGTCGGTGAGGATGGCCTTGCGGCCCTCGATGGCGAAGAGCTGCACCCCCAGCCGCTCCTGCAGCTTGCCGACGTTGTAGCTCACCGCCGACTGGCTGCAGCCGAGGTACTTGGCCGCCTGGGCGAAGCCCCCCTGCTCCACCACCGCGACGAAGGTGTTCCACTGGTCCAGGGTGACGACCGGAGAGTCCATCTGCGTCTCCCTTGCTGGCATCGGCCCGATCCGCCCCTATTATGGGCGCTTTCGATGAAAAAACATAGGCGGCCTCGTCTCAATCGCGGTGCTGCCCGCCACCGGGGCCGGATCTCTCCGCATCCGCCGCGCCGCGACCGTGACGGCGGTCTCGCTGCGCCCCCTCGGCCTCCGCGAGCCAGTCCCGGGGGGTGAGGAAGCGGCGCGTCAGCTCGGCCTCGGGGCTGCCGGGCCGCGGGCGCCAGCCGTGGCGCCAGCTCGCCAGCGGCGGCATCGAGGCCAGGATCGACTCGGTGCGCCCGCCGGACTCCAGGCCGAAGCGGGTGCCGCGGTCGTAGAGGAGGTTGAACTCGGCGTAGCGGCCGCGGCGCAGGAGCTGGAAGGCGCGCTCGCGCTCGCCCCAGGGATGGTCCTTGCGGCGGGCGAGGATCGCGGTGTAGGTGCTGATGTAGGCCTCGCCCACGGCGCGCACGAAGGCCCGGCAGCGCGCCGGGTCGGGGGCGTCGAGGTCGTCGAAGAAGATCCCGCCGACGCCGCGGGTCTCGCCCCGGTGCGGCAGGAAGAAGTACGCGTCGCACCAGCGCTTGAAGCGAGGATAGGCCTCGGGGCCGAGGAGCGCGCAGGCCTCGCGGGCGGCGCGGTGCCAGGCCACGGCGTCGTCGTCGAAGCCGTAGCAGGGGGTGAGGTCGAAGCCGCCGCCGAACCACCACGCCGGGGGCTCGCCCGCGACCACGAACAGGCGCAGGTTGCAGTGGCTCGCCGGGGCGTAGGGGTTGCGCGGGTGCACCACCACCGAGAGGCCGGCGGCGCGGAAGGCGCGCCCGGCAAGCCCCGGCCGGCGCGCGCTCGCCGCCGCGGGCAGCGCCGCCCCCTCCACCCGCGACCAGTTGACCGCGGCGCGCTCGAGCACCGCCCCCTCCTCCATCACCCGCGTGCGCCCGCCGCCGCCCTCGGGCCGCGACCAGGCCTCCTCGGCGAAGTGCGCGGCCGGCTCGAGGGCCGCGAAGGCGGCGCAGAAGCGGTCCTGCAGGGCGGCGAAGGCCGCCGCCTCCTCCTCGAGGAGGACGTCCAGATCCGACGGCCAGGTCGTGCCCATCCTGTTGAGCATAGACCACGCCGGCGCGCTAGAATCGGCGGGCCATGCGGAGCAGAGGCTGGGAAGACCGCCCACGGACGCGACCGGCGGCGGCGCTGCTCGCGGCGCTCCTGCTCGCGGCCTGCGCCGCGCCGGGGCCCCGGGAGGCCGATACCGGCCCGCTCTACTTCCCCGCCCCGCCGGAGCTGCCCCGTTTCGTGCACGCGGCGACCCTGCGCAGCAACCGCTCGGTGGAGCCCGAGACCGAGGAGGAACGGCTGCGCCGGCGCCTCGGCGGCGCCGCCGACCCGGTGGTGACCATGGTCAAGCCCTATGACGTGGCCGCGCACGGCGGGCGGGTCTACGTCACCGACACCCTCGCCGCCCGGGTCCACGTCTTCGACGCCGCGCGCCGGCGCTATTTCCAGTTCGGCTACCGCCTCGAGGGCAAGCTCGCCAAGCCGTTGGGGATCGCGGTGGACGGGCGGGGCTTCGTCTACGTGGTGGACGGGCGCCAGCGTCGGGTGGTGGTCTACGACGGCCTCGGTCTCTACGTCCGCGCCCTCAAGTCCGACGAGCTCGTGCGTCCGAGCGGGGTCGCGGTGAACGCGGACGGCTCGCGCATCTACGTGGTCGACACCGGCGGCATCGACAGCGACCATCACGGGGTGGCGGTGTTCGACGCCGAGGGGCGCCTCCTCCGCTTCATCGGCGGGCGCGGCCGGGAGCCCGGCCGGTTCAACCTGCCGGTGGATGCGGCGGTGGGACCGGGCGGCGCGCTCCACGTCCTCGACGCGGGCAACTTCCGGGTCCAGGTCCTCGACCCCGAGGGCCGCTTCCTGAGGGCGTTCGGCGAGGTGGGGGATGGACCGGGACAGCTCGCGCGCCCGCGCGGCATCGCCGTCGACGACGAGGGTCTGATCTACGTCTCGGACGGCTCCTTCGCCAACGTCCAGGTCTTCGATCCCGAAGGCCGGCTCCTCCTGCCCCTGGGCAGGAAGGCGGTGGAGGACGGCCGCGCCCGCCTCGCCCTGCCCTCCGGGCTCGCCGTGGACGAGAAGCGCTTCCTCTACATCGTCGACCAGTATTTCGCCAAGGTGGAGGTGCTGCGCCGCCTCACGGAGGCGGAGGGGCGCGCCGCGGCCGCCGCCTCCAACTGACGGGAACGCCGTTCCCGGATCCGGGAACGCCTTCGGGGCGTCCGGCCGGATCCCGCCGCCGTGCGCCTTGCGCATCATGCGCTTGGCGGCGGCGCGGGATTGCCGTTAACGCCCTGTTAATTGGCTTGTTTCTTGCAAACCTCAGCGCAGGCGTGCATGCACGGGGTATCGGAGCGGTCCATGCGGACGGGGAGGCGCAACGTCGTAGTCGTCGCGGCTGCCGCGGCGGTGCTGGTCGCGGCCGGGATCGCCCGCGGCGCAACGGCCTTCACCAACCAGGGCGGCATCGTCAACACCCGCCACAACCTGGCTCAGAGCACGATCCCTGCCAAGAACGCGATGGATCCCTATCGCAACGACTACGGCGAGGTCTGCGTCTACTGCCACACCCCCCACGGCTCCAACAGCCGGCTCGACGCGCCGCTCTGGAACCGCACCTTCAATGGCAACACCTACACCACCTACGACACCCTGGGGACCGCCACCCTGACCTCCGACGTGCAGCAGCCGGGGATCAACTCGCTGACCTGCCTGTCCTGCCACGACGGCACCGTGGCGGTGGACTCCATCATCAACATGCCGGGCTCGGGCCGCTACAGCGCGACCCAGGAGACGTCGCAGGACGGGGCCTTCCTGGACGCCTGGGCGGGGAGCGGCATCGGCACCGCGAGTGCGTTGCACTGGACCCTGAACGCGGACACCAGCAAGGGCTTCGCCGAGGACTCCTCGTGCCTGGTCTGCCACAGCACCAGCGGCTTCGTCCCGAGCGCGCCGTTCGACGTCTTCGCCATCGGCACGGATCTCACCAACGACCATCCGGTGGGCATCGCCCTGCCCGCCAGCCGCATCGGCGTCGACTTCTTCGATCCGAGCGGGAGCTTCCGGGGCATGCGCTTCTACGACAAGGACGGCGACGGGCGCCCCGACAGCAACGAGGTGCGCTTCTACCCGGACGGCAGCGGAACGGTGCGGGTGGAGTGCGCCTCCTGCCACGACCCGCACGGCGTGCCCTCCACCGGCAACTTCGGCGACACCATCAACCCGACCTTCCTGCGCGTGAACAACCAGGGCAGCCAGCTCTGCCTCACCTGCCACAACTTCTGAGCCGGCCCGCCGCCGTTTGACGGTGCGGGGGGCGCCCCGTATCATCGCGCGCAGCCCACGGCCGGCGGCCGCGCTCCACGGAAGGAAACCCAAGGCGGCGACACGGCATGGCCGCCCCGCGCGGGCGGCGCATCCACGAGGGGCCCCCGCAGCATGAAGGCACTGTTGCGCCTGTCCGGCTGGATCGACGCGGTCAACGATCAAGTCGGCCGCCTCGTCTCCTGGCTCGTCCTCCTCATGACCCTGCTCGGGGTCTACAACGCGGTCACCCGCAAGCTCAGCCGCGCCATCGGCATGGACCTCAGCTCCAACGCCTACATCGAGGCCCAGTGGTACATGTTCAGCCTCGTCTTCCTGTGGGCGGCGGGCTATGCCCTGCGCCACGGCGTCCACGTGCGGGTGGACCTCTTCTACGGGCGCGCCTCGCCCCGCACCCAGGCCTGGATCGACATCCTGGGCACGGCGCTGTTCCTGATCCCGTTTTGCCTGCTGCTTCTGTGGGTGAGCGTGCCCTATGCGTGGGAGTCGTGGGCGATCCTGGAGCAGTCGGCGGACCCCGGCGGGCTGCCCCGCTACTGGATCAAGAGCGCCATCCCCGTCACCGGTGTGCTGCTGCTTGCGCAGGCGGTGAGCGAGCTGGTGCGCAACATCGCCTTCCTGCGCGGCCACCTCTCCGCCGAGGAGCTGGAGGAGCACGGCGAGGGGGGCCTCTGAGCATGGAGTGGTTCAACCCCGACTGGCTCGGGCCCATCATGTTCTTCGGGGCCCTGGTGCTCATCTTCACCGGCTATCCCGTCGCCTTCGCCCTCTCCGGCACGGCGCTGGTCTTCGCCCTCGTCGGGATGAAGCTGGAGCTGCTGGACTTCGCCCTCCTGCAGGCCCTGCCCCAGCGCATCTTCGGCGTCATGCAGAGCTACACCCTGCTCGCGGTGCCCTTCTTCATCCTCATGGGCACCATCCTCGAGCGCACCGGGCTGGCGGAGGACCTGCTGCGCACCATGGGGATCGCCTTCGGGCGCCTGCGCGGCGGGCTCGGGCTGTCGGTGGTGATCGTGGGCACGCTGCTTGCCGCGGCCACGGGCGTGGTCGGGGCGACGGTGGTGGCCATGGGCCTCATCGCCCTGCCGGTGATGCTCCAGTACGGCTACTCGCGCTCCCTCGCCACCGGCGTCATCTGCGCCTCGGGGACGCTGGGGCAGGTGATCCCGCCGAGCATCGTGCTCATCGTCCTCGCCGACCAGCTCGGCGTCTCCGTGGGCGACCTCTTCGTGGGCTCGCTGGTCCCGGGGCTGATGCTCGCGGCCATGTACGCGGTCTACGTGGCGGCGGTGGCGCTGCTGCGCCCGCAGGCCGCGCCGGCGATGCCCGCGGAGGCACGCGACCTGGGCGGCTGGGCCCTGTGGGGCCAGATCCTCAAGGTCATGATGCCGCCGCTGGTGCTGATCGTGGTGGTCCTCGGCAGCATCTTCATCGGCTGGGCCACCCCCACCGAGGCCGGCGCCTTCGGCGCCCTGGGGGCGATGCTGCTCGCCTTCGCCAACCGCCGCCTGACCTTCCGCTCCGTGCTGGAGAGCATGGACAGCACCGCGCGCTTGACCAGCATGGTGCTGTTCATCCTCGTCGGCTCGCAGATGTTCTCCCTGGTCTTCCGCGGCCTCTACGGCGACCTCTGGGTGGAGGAGCTGCTGACCAACCTGCCGGGGGGCGAGATCGGGTTCCTGGTCCTCACCAACCTCGCCGTCTTCGTCCTCGGCTTCTTCATCGACTTCTTCGAGATCGCCTTCATCATCGTGCCGCTGCTGGCGCCGGTGGCCGGGCGCATCCTCGCGCCGCTCTTTCCCGAGTTCGACGAGCCGGCGCGCATGGCCCTGGTCTGGTTCGGGGTCATGATCGGCATGAACCTGCAGACCTCGTTCCTGACCCCGCCCTTCGGCTTCTCTCTCTTCTACCTGCGCGGCGTCGCCCCGCCCCAGGTGAGCACCGGCGACATCTACCGCGGCGCGGTGCCCTTCATCGTGATCCAGCTCCTGGGGCTGCTCGCCATCGTGTGGGAGCCGCGGCTGGTGACGAAGCTGCTGGAGCTGGGCGTCGGCTCGCAGTACTGAGGGGATCGCGCCCCCCCTGGCATGACAAAAAACCCCCGCCCGGGGGCGGGGGTCGCGGCTCGCGCCCGAGGCCGGTCAGCCCTGGCGGAAGAGGAACTCGCCGAAGCCGAGCTCGGCGGTGCTGAACCAGCGGTTGGAGTCGGCCCGGAACTTGTTCCAGTTCTCCAGGATCTCCTTGAACCGCGCGTCCTTGCCGGCCAGCTCCTCGAGCAGCCCGTCGGCCTCGCGCTTGGCCGCGGCGAGGATCTCCTTGGAATAGGGCCGCAGCTGCACGCCCTTGTCCAGGAGCCGCTTGAGCGCGGCCGGGTTCTTGGCGTCGTAGTCCACCTGCATGTCGAGGTTGGCCTGGGCGCAGGCGGTCACCAGCATCTCCTGGTACTCCTTCGGCAGCCCCTCCCACGCCTTGGTGTTGACGTAGACGCTCAGGGTCGGCGCCGGCTCCCACCAGCCCGGGTAGTAGTAGTACTTGGCCACCTTGTAGAAGCCGAGCTTCTCGTCGTCGTAGGGGCCGACCCACTCGGTGGCGTCGATGACGCCGCGCTCCAGCGCCGGGTAGATGTCGCCGCCGGCGAGCACCTGCACGGTGACGCCGAGGCGCGCCATGACCTTGCCGCCGAAGCCGGGAATGCGCATCTTGAGGCCCCTGAGGTCGTCGACGGTGTTGACCTCGCGGCGGAACCAGCCGCCCATCTGCACGCCCGTGTTGCCGGCGGGGAAGTTGATGATGTTGAACTCGGCGTAGAGCTTGCGCATCAGCTCCAGGCCGCCGCCGTTGTAGAGCCAGGCGTTCTGCTGGCGGTAGTTGAGGCCGAAGGGTACGGTGGTATCGAACTGGAAGGCCGGATGCTTGCCGATGTAGTAGTACGAGGCCGTGTGCCCGGCCTCCACCGTGCCGCGGGAGACGGCGTCGAAGACCTCGAGACCGCCCACCAGCTCGCCGCCGGCATAGGGGATGATCTCGAACCGGCCGCCGCTCATGGCCTTGACGCGGTCGGCCACGGTCTGCGCGCCGCCGTAGATGGTGTCGAGGGCCTTCGGCCAGCTCGTCGCCATGCGCCAGCGCACGCGCTTGGCCGCATGGACCGCGGGCGCCCCCGTGATCGCCGCGCCGGCGGCGACGGTGCCGGCACCGACCTTCTTGATGAAGTCGCGACGCTTCATTGTCATTGTGCTTGTGCCTCCTTCGTTGCTCGTGAGGACGACGGCGGCCCCTCCGGGCCGCGCAGGGAACCGGCCGCGGGTCGCGGGCCCGCGCGGTCGCGCCGATTATAGACGAGCGCACTCGAATTTCTGCGCGCGCCTCAGCCGAGGCACTGCAGGCGCGCGTAGGCGAGGGCGAGCCACTTGGTCCCGACGGTGTCGAAGCGCACCTGCACGCGTGCGTGCTCGCCCTGGCCCTCCTGCTCGACGACGATGCCCTCGCCGAAGCGGGGGTGGCGCACGCGCCGCCCGAGCAGCCCCTGCGCGGCCGAGGCGGTGGCCGCTGCCTCGGCCTGCGGGCCGCGGCCGCCCACCGGGGCGACGAGTTCCGGCGGGATCTCGTCGATGAAGCGCGAGCGGATGCCGAACCGCTCCTGGCCGTGCAGGCGCCGGTGCTGGGCGTGGCAGAGGTAGAGCCGCCGCCGCGCCCGCGTGATGCCCACATAGGCCAGGCGCCGCTCCTCCTCCAGCGCCTCCTCCTCGCCCATGGAGAGCTCGTGGGGAAAGAGCCCCTCCTCCATGCCGCAAAGGAAGACCACCGGGAACTCGAGCCCCTTGGCCGCGTGCAGGGTCATGAGCTGCACCGCGGGGCCCGCCGCCGCCCCCTGCGCCTCCCCCGCCTCCAGCGCGGCGTGGGCGAGGAAGGCGGGCAGCGGCGCGAGCTCCGGCTCGGCCTCGGCGAGCTCGGCCTCGAACTGGCGCGCCGCGTTGGCGAGCTCCTCCAGGTTCTCCAGGCGCGCGCGGCCGCGCTCGCCGGGCTCGCGGGCGTGGTGCTCGGCGAGGCCGCTCGCCTCCACCGTGCGCCGGACCGCGGTCTCGAGGTCGGCGCCGTCGAGGTCCGCGGCCAGCGTCTCCACCAGCTCCAGGAAGGCGGCCACGGCGGGGGCGGCGCGGGCCGCGAGCTCCCCCCGTGCGAGCAGGTCCTGCGCCGCCCGCCACAGGGAGGTCCCCGCGCTTCGGGCGCGGGCCCGCAGCGCCTCCAGGGTGCGGGCGCCGATGCCGCGCGGCGGCAGGTTCACCACGCGCTCGAAGGAGGCGTCGTCGTCGCGGTTGGCGACGAGGCGCAGGTAGGCCAGGGCGTCCTTGATCTCGGCGCGCTCGAAGAAGCGCAGGCCGCCGTAGACGCGGTAGGGGATGCCGGCCCGCAGCAGGGCCTCCTCGATCACCCGCGACTGGGCGTTGGAGCGGTAGAGGACGGCGAAGTCCGAGGGGCTCGCGCCGGCGGCCAGCTCGGCGGCGACGGTCTCGGCGACGAAGCGGGCCTCCTCGCGCTCGTCGGCGGCGCGAAAGAGGCGCAGCGGCTCGCCCCGCTCCCCTGCGGTCCAGAGCCGCTTGCCGAGGCGGCCGCGGTTGTTCGCGATGAGGGCGTTGGCGGCGTCGAGGATGACCTGCGTCGAGCGGTAGTTCTGCTCCAGGCGATAGACGCGGGCGCCGGGGAAGTCCTCGGGGAAACGGCGGATGTTCTCGATGCGAGCGCCGCGCCAGCGGTAGATGGACTGGTCGTCGTCGCCCACCACGAAGAGGCTGCCGGCACGCCCTGCGAGCAGGCGCAGCCAGTGGTACTGGATGGTGTTGGTGTCCTGGAACTCGTCGACGAGGACGTGGCCGAAGCGGCGGCGGTAGTGGGCGAGCAGGTCCTCGTCGCGCGCCAGCAGCTCGTAGGCGCGCAGCAGCAGCTCGCCGAAGTCCACGAGGCCGGCGCGGGCGCATTCGGCCTCGTAGGCGGCGTAGATGCGCTCGAGCTGCGCGGCGTGGGGATCCGGCGCCTGGTCGGGGGGCTGCGGGCGCGCCCCCTCGTCCTTGCGCGACTGGATGTGCCACTGGACGCGCCGCGGCGGCCAGCGCGCCTCGTCGAGGCCGAGGCCGCGGATGACGCGCCGCAGCAGGCGCTGCTGGTCGTCGGCGTCGAGGATCTGGAAGTCCTCGGGCAGCGCGGCCTCGCGCCAGTGGGCGCGCAGCAGCCGGTGGGCGAGCCCGTGGAAGGTCCCCACCCACATGCCGCGCGCGGGGAAGCGCGTGAGCGCCTCGATGCGCCCGCGCATCTCCGCCGCCGCCTTGTTGGTGAAGGTCACCGCCATGAGCCCGAGGGGCGAGGCCCCCTCGACGCGGATCAGCCAGGCGACGCGGTGGGCCAGCACCCGGGTCTTGCCGCTGCCTGCGCCGGCCAGGACCAGGGTCGGGCCGGCGGGCGCGGTGACCGCCTCGCGCTGGGCCGGATTGAGGGGCTCGAGCAGATCGGTGACGTCCATGCGCCGCCATTCTAGCGCCCCGCCCCGCCGCAGCGGGGCGCGCTATCATGGAAGCATCCTGCCGGAGGATGCCCGGGATGGAACGCCATCGCCACTGGGAGCAGGTCTATGCCGAGCGCGGCCCGGACCGGGTGAGCTGGTACCGGCCGCGCCTGGAGACCTCGCTGGGGTTGATCGCGCGGGCGGCGCTGCCCCCCGAGGCCCCCATCGTGGACGTGGGCGGCGGCGCCTCCACCCTGGTGGACGCCCTCCTCGCGGAGGGCCGGCGCGACCTCACCGTGGTGGACCTCTCGCCGCGGGCCCTGGCCACGGCGCGCGCCCGCCTCGGCGAGGCCGGGCGGGCGGTCTGCTGGGTGTGCGCCGATCTGCTGCGCTGGCCGCTGCGGCGCGGCTTCGCCCTCTGGCACGACCGCGCGGTGCTGCACTTCCTCACCGACGAGGCCGAGCGGGCGCGCTACCGCGAGGTCCTGGCGCAGGCGGTGGTGCCGGGCGGCTGGGCGGTGATCGCCACCTTCGCCCACGACGGGCCGGAGCGCTGCAGCGGCCTGCCGGTGCGGCGCCACGCGCCGGAGGAGATCGCGGCGCTGGCGGGGCCGGAGTGGAGCCTGGAGGCGGCCGAGCGCGAGCTCCACCTCACCCCCGCCGGGGCGGCACAGCCCTTCGCCTACGCGCTGCTGCGGCGACGGCGGTGAGCGGGGGGTTCTGGGGCGGGGTGGAGGCGGCGATCGCCGCCGCCGCGGGGCGGCCCTTCCGCATCGGCCGCCGCCGCGAGGTGGGCGGCGGCTGCATCCATCGGGCCGCGGTGGTGGAGGGCGAGGGCGGCCGCTGGTTCGTCAAGCGCAACCGCGCCGCCGCCCTGCCGCAGTTCGAGGCCGAGGCCGACGGGCTCGCCGCCCTCGCCGCCGCCGGCGCCCTGCGCGTGCCGCGGCCCCTCACCTGGGGCGAGGCCTGCGGCGAGGCCTACCTGGTGATGGAATACCTGCCCTTGGGGCGGGCCGGGCCGCAGGCCGAGGAGGCGCTGGGGCGGGGCCTCGCCGCCCTCCACCGCTGCGCCGGCGAGGCCTTCGGCTGGCATCGCGACAACTTCATCGGGGCGACGCCCCAGCCCAACCCGCGCGAGCGCCGCTGGGCCGTCTTCTTCCGCGAGCAGCGCATCGCGCACCAGCTCCGCCTCGCGCGCGAGCGCGGCGCCCCGGGCGGGCTGCTGCGCCGCGGCGAGGCGCTCCTCGCCGCGATCCCGGCCCTGCTCGCCGGGCACGACCCCGTCCCCTCCCTGATCCACGGCGACCTCTGGGGCGGCAACTGGGCCGCCGACGAGGACGGCCGCCCCGTGATCTTCGATCCCGCCGTCTACCACGGCGACCGCGAGGCCGACCTCGCCATGACCGAGCTCTTCGGCGGCTTCGGCCCGCGCTTCCATGCCGCCTACCGGGAGGCCTGGCCCCTCGATGCCGGCTACGGGGTCCGGCGCACCCTCTACAACCTCTACCACGTGCTCAACCACTTCAACCTCTTCGGCGGCGGCTACGCGGCCCAGGCCGAGGCCATGATGGAGCGGCTCCTGGCCGAGGTCCGGGGGTGAGCCTGCCGCCGGCCTTCCTCGCCCGCCTCGAGGCCCTCCTCGGCGCCGAGGGGGCGGCGGCGCACCTGGCCGCGGCGGCGGCGCCGGGGGCGCTCGCCTTCGTGGTGCCGCCGGCCCTCGGCGCCGCCGGCGAGGCCGCGGCACGGCTCGCCGCCGACGGCATCCCCGCCGCGCCCCTCGACTGGTACCCGGAGGCGGTGGCGGTGCCGGCCGCGGCGCGCGCGGCCCTCCTCGCCCACCCCTGGGCGGCGGCGCGCCGCATCCACCCGGTCAATCCTTCGAGCCTGGTGCCGCCGTGGGTCCTGGACGTGCGCCCGGGGCAGCGGGTCCTGGATCTTGCCGCCGCCCCCGGGGGCAAGACCGTGGCCCTGGCGCGGCGCCTCGCGGGGGCGGGCGAGCTGGTGGCGGTGGAGGCGGTCCGGGGGCGCTTCCACAAGCTGCGCGCCACCCTCGCGGCGCAGGGGATCGAGGGCGTGCGCACCTGGCTCGGCGACGGACGCCGCCTGCCGCGGAGCTGGAGCGAGTCCTTCGACCGCGTGCTCCTGGATGCGCCCTGCTCCTCCGAGGCGCGCATCCACCCCGGCGAGCCGGACTCGGCCCGCCACTGGAGCGAGCGCAAGATCGCCGAGCAGGCGCGCAAGCAGCGCGGCCTGATCGAGGCCGCGCTGCGCTGCCTGCGCCCGGGCGGCCGGCTCGTCTACAGCACCTGCACCCTGGCCCCGGAGGAGAACGAGGCGGTGATCGCCCATGCGCTCGCGCGCTTCGGCCACCGCCTGCGGGTGATCCCCTTCGCGCCGCCGGCGCCGGCCTGGGACGAGGGCCTGGCGGGCTGGCGCGGGCGCGCCTGGCCGCCGGCGCTGCGCGGGGCGCGGCGCATCCGCGCCGGCGCGGGTTGGGAGGCCTTTTTCGTCTGCCTCCTCGAGAAGACCGCCTCCACGGCGCCGCGTCGGCTCAGCCGACGATGAGGATGTGCAGCGCCCGCGGGCCGTGGGCGCCGAGCTGGATGGTCTGCTCCACGTCGGCGGTGCGCGAGGGGCCGCTCACGAGGTTCACCGTGCGCGGCATGGCGCCCAGCTCGGCGGCGAGCAGCGCCCATGCGGCCTCGAGGTGGGGCAGGATGCGGTCGGCCTCGAGGACCGCGCACTCGGTCTCGGGCAGGAAGTGGGCCCCGGTGGGGGCGTGCACGCCGCTGGCGAAGACCAGGCTGCCGGTCTCGGCGACCCCGGCGAAGGCCCGCGTCAGGGTGATGCGGTCGTCCCCGCTCGGCGGGCGGCAGGCCGGGCGCCCCCCGGCGGGCCAGGGCAGGGCGGCGAGGCTGGGGTCCGGGCAGACCGGGGTTGCGCCCGCGGCGACGGCCGCCACCGCGGCCGGCACCTCCTCCATGCGGGCGAGGCGGTGGACCACGGCGGCCTGGGCCTCGGCGCGGGCGGTGAAGCGGGCGACGAGGTCGCCCTCCACCCGGGGGCACGGGTGCGCGGGCGGCGCCGCGATGCGGGCCTCGGCCGCGTCGGGGCCGCCGCGGGCGAGGCGGCGCAGCCGCTCCAGGATCGCCGCCCGTGCCTCGCTCATCCTGCACCCCCCCGGCGCCGCCACTGGGTCACGAAGCTCTCCGGGGCCGGCGCCGGCAGGTCGCGGTGGGCGCACCAGGCGCGCGCGAGGGGAAGCCGCGAGAGGGCGCCGCGGCCGCGCGCACGGCGCGCGAGGAGGCGCCCGGCGAGGTCGGCGAGGCGGCGGTAGAGGGCCGGGCGCCGGGCCGCGAGGGCCCAGAGGGCGAGGCCCCAGCGCTCGCCGGCACGGGCGAGGCCCGCCGCTCGGGTGCGCTCGCGCAGCCGGCGCAGCAGTGCGGGCAGCGGGATGCGCACGGGGCAGACCGCCTCGCAGCGGCCGCACAGGGTGGAGGCGGCGGGCAGGTCCGCCGCCTCGCCGACGCCCAGCATCAGGGGGGTGAGCACCGAGCCCATGGGGCCCGGGTAGACCCAGCCGTAGGCGTGGCCCCCCACCGCGGTGTAGACCGGGCAGTGGTTGAGGCAGGCGCCGCAGCGGATGCACCGCAGCATCGCCCGGAACGGCCCCTCCAGCATGCGGCTGCGCCCGTTGTCCACCAGCACCACGTGGAAGGCCTCGGGGCCGTCGGGGTCGGCCGCTCGGCGCGCCCCGGTGAACAGGGTGGTGTAGTTGGACAGTTCCTGCCCGGTGGCGCTGCGCGCCAGCAGGCGCAGGAGGACGCCGGCGTCGGCCAGCGTCGGCACCACCTTCTCGATGCCGGTGATGACGATGTGCAGCCGCGGCAGGGTGGCGGCGAGGTCGCCGTTGCCCTCGTTGGTGACCAGGACCACGCTGCCGGTCTCGGCCACCAGGAGGTTGGCCCCCGTGATCCCGGCGTCGGCGGTGAGGAAGTGCTCGCGCAGCACCCGGCGCGCCTCCGCCACCAGGCCGGGGACGTCCTCGATGCGCTCGGCCAGGCCGTGGTGGCGCTGGAAGAGATCGGCGATCTCGTCGCGGCGCTTGTGTACGGCGGGGGCGATGATGTGGCTCGGGGGCTCCTTGGCGAGCTGGATGATGTACTCGCCGAGGTCGGTCTCCACCACGGTGTGGCCGGCCGCCTCCAGGGCCTCGTTGAGGGCGACCTCCTCCGAGACCATGGACTTGCCCTTGAGCACCTTGCGGGCGCCGGCGCGGTGGAGGAGGTCGAGGACGATCGCCCGCGCCTCGGCGGCGTCGCGGGCCCAGTGGACCGCGCCCCCGGCCTCGCGCACGCGGGCCTCGAAGCGCTCCAGGTAGTGGGCGAGGTGGTCGAGGCTGTGCTCGCGCACCTCCACCGCGGCATCGCGCAGGGCCTCGAACTCCGGCAGCGCCGCCACCGCCGCGGCGCGCTTGGCGACGAAGCCGCCGCGCGCCCGCGCCAGGGCCTCGCGCAGCCCCTCGTCGAGCAGCGCCTCGCGGGCGCGGGCGCGAAAGTCGCGGCAGGCCGGCCTCACGGCGCCGGCTCCCCGATGGCCGGCCCGTCGGTCATGCCGGCCAGCGCCTCGGCGACGTGGAAGAAGCGCAGCGGCAGCCCCAGGCGGCGGGCGCGGCCGGCCTGGTGGAGGAGGCAGCCGAGATCGCCGGCGAGCACGACACGGGCGCCGGTGGCGGCGAGCCGCGCCACCTTGTCGGCGCCGATGCGGGCCGAGATCTCGGGGAACTTGACCGCGAAGGCGCCGCCGAAGCCGCAGCAG
This sequence comes from Inmirania thermothiophila, assembly GCF_003751635.1. Lineage (NCBI taxonomy): Bacteria > Pseudomonadati > Pseudomonadota > Gammaproteobacteria > Chromatiales > Ectothiorhodospiraceae > Inmirania > Inmirania thermothiophila. Next base: position 205,153 of record NZ_RJVI01000001.1, on the reverse strand, counting down.
CCCTCGGCGTCCTCGGGCTCGCGTACCTCGCAGCCGCAGACCTCGGCGAGCAGCCGCCGCGGCTCCTCGCGCACCCCGAGCTCCCGCAGCGACGAGCAGCTGTCGTGATAGGCCACGGGCCCGGCGAGCGGCGCCGGCGGCAGCCGGCCGGGGCCCTGCGCGGCGAGGAAGGCGGTGAGCTCGTGGGTCCTGGCCGCCACCGCCTCGGCGCGGCGGCGCCAGGCCGGGTCGTCGGCGAACAGCGCCGGGTAGTGGTGACGGATCATGCCGGCGCAGGAGCCCGACGGGACCACCACCCGGGCGTAGGGCTCCAGCACCGCGATGGTGTGGCGGGCGACGGCGCGGGCGCGCCGGGCGTCGCCCGCGTTCCAGGCCGGCTGGCCGCAGCAGGTCTGTTCGATCGGCACCACGACCTCACAGCCCGCCGCCTCCAGCAGGCGCGCCGCGGCGAACCCGGCCTGGGGCCGGAAGAGGTCGACGAGGCAGGTGGCGAAGAGGGCGACGCGCATCGGTTCGGCTCCCGGCTCGCGGGGCAAGCCTAGCACGGCGGCGCCCAGGCGCGCAGGCGGCGGGCGCAGAGGGCGGCGAGGAAGTCCAGGTGGTCGGCGCGGTCGTTGAGCGCGGGCACGTAGCCGAAGCGCTCGCCGCCGGCGGCGAGGAAGGTCTCGCGCCCGCGCACCGCGATCTCCTCCAGCGTCTCGAGGCAGTCGGCGGCGAAGCCCGGGCAGAGGACCTGCAGCGTGCGCACCCCCCGGGCGGGCAGCTCGGCGAGCACCGCCTCGGTGGCGGGCTCGAGCCAGGCGCCGGGGCCGAAGCGGGACTGGAAGGCCACCGACCACGCCTGCGGCGCGAGGCCGAGGCGGGCCGCCACCGCCGCGGCGGTGGCGCGGCACTGCACGGGGTAGGGGTCGCCGGCGGCGGCGTAGCGCCGGGGCAGGCCGTGGAAGGAGAAGAGCAGGTGCCCGGCGCGGCCCTCGCGGTCCCAGGCCTCGCGCACGCTCGCCGCGAGCGCGTCGAGATAGCCCGCCTCCGCGTGGTAGCCCGCCACCAGGTGCAGCTCAGGCAGCCGGGGGCGTCCGGCGAGGGCGGCGGCGAGGGCGTCGAAGGTGCTGGCCACGGTGGTGGCGGAGTACTGCGGGTAGAGGGGCAGCACCAGGAGGCGGCGCACGCCCGCGGCGAGGAGCCGATCCACGGTCTCGGCGATGCCCGGCTCGCCGTAGCGCATCGCCACCGCCACCTGGACCTGCAGCCCCGCGGCGGCGAGGCGCGCCGCCACCCCCTCGGCCTGGCGGCGGGTGACGGCCACCAGGGGGGCGCCGTCCTCGCGCCAGATGCCGCGGTAGAGGGGCACGGTGCGGCGGGGGCGCACGCGCAGGACGATGCCGTGCAGGATCGGCAGCCAGAGCCAGCGCGGCAGGTCGACGATGCGGGGATCGGCGAGGAACTCGCCGAGGTAGCGGCGCACCGCGGCGGGCGTCGGCGCGGCGGGCGAGCCGAGGTTGGTGAGGAGGACCGCGGTGTCGGCGGGTGTGGCCATGACCGCGCAAGCCTAGCCGCCCGCGCCGTGGCCGGTCCAGGGCTGGCGCGACGGCGCGTGCTGTGCTTGACTGGGCGGCGTCGGCGGAGCCAGCGAGGAGCGACGGTGCGCGGCGTCTTCCTGGATCGCGAGTCCCTCGATCCGGGGGATCTCGACCTCTCGGCCCTGGAGGCCACCCTGCCCGAGTGGCGCATGTTCGAGGCCACGGCGCCGCAGGAGGTGCCCGAGCGCATCGCCGGTGCGGCGGTGGTGATCACCAACAAGGTGGTGCTGGATGCGGCGGCGATCGAGGGCGCCGACGCCCTGCGGCTGATCCTCGTCGCCGCCACCGGGACCAACAACGTCGACCTCGAGGCGGCGCGCCGGCGCGGCATTCCGGTGGCCAACGTGCGTGCCTACGGCACCCCCTCGGTGGTGGAGCACGTCTTCGCCCTGGTGCTGACCCTGATGCGCAGCCTCGACGACTACCGCCGGGCGGTGCGCGAGGGGCGCTGGGCGCAGGCGCGGCAGTTCTGCCTCCTGGACTTCCCGGTGCGCGAGCTCGCCGGGCGGCGCATGGGCATCGTCGGCCTCGGCGAGCTCGGCCGCGGGGTGGCCCGCGTCGCCGAGGCCTTCGGCATGGAGGTGCTGGTGGCCCAGCGCCCGGGGGGGGCGCCGCAGCCCGGGCGCCTGCCCCTGGAGCGGCTCCTGCCGGAGGTGGACGTGCTCTCCATCCATTGCCCCCTCACCGAGGAGACCCGCGGCCTCATCGGCGAGCGGGAGCTGCGGGCGATGCGGCCGGATGCCATCCTCGTCAACACCGCCCGCGGCGGCATCGTGGACGAGGAGGCGCTGGCGCGCGCCCTGCGCGAGGGCTGGATCGGGGGGGCGGCGGTGGACGTGCTCACGCGCGAGCCGCCGCGGGAGGGCAACCCGCTGCTGGCGCCGGATATCCCGAACCTGATCCTGACCCCGCACGTGGCGTGGGCGAGCCGCGAGTCGCGCCAGCGTCTCGTGGACCAGATGACGGGGATCCTGCGCGCCTTCCTCGAGGCGGGGCGGGTGGAGAACCGCGTCGCCTGAGCCGGGTCCGTGACCGCGGTCGCGGCGTGGCGCAGGGCGCGCGGCCGGAATCGGGGCGGGTCGGACGCGCGGGGAGGGCAAGGCCATGGGGGGATGGCGCATGCGGTGGGCGGTCGCGGCCCTGGTGCTGGCGCTTGCCGCGGCGCAGGCGGGCGGTGCGGTGGCCCGCGCGGTCTTCACCACCGGGATCACCGGGCGCGAGCCGGTGGACCGGGTGGTGGAGCTCCCCAACGACCAGCGGCGGGTCTACTACTTCACCGAGCTCGTGGGGCTCGCGGGGCAGACCGTCACCCACCGCTGGGAGTACGGCGGGCGCGTCATGGCGGAGGTCGCCTTCCGCGTCGGCGGCCCGCGCTGGCGCGTGTGGTCCAGCAAGAACCTGCTGCCGCAGTGGACCGGCGAGTGGCGGGTGGCGGTGGTGGACGAGGCCGGCCGGGTGCTGGCCGAGGACCGCTTCAACTACGTCGACGCGGCCCGCTGAGGGTCGCCGATGCGGTCGGCGGCCCAGGCGAGGACCGGGACCAGCCGCGGCGGGGCGAGGCGCAGCGCCTCGGCGAGGTCGACCCAGCGGTACTCGTCGTGCTCGGGGCGGCCGAGCTCGGGGCTGACCGGCAGCACCACCGCGCCCCGCGGGGCCTCGGCGAGGTAGTAGCGGGCCACCTTGCCGCGGCCGTAGGGGCCGGTCTCCACGTAGTCCTCGCCCCAGCGCAGGACGAGCTCGTCCAGCCCGGTCTCCTCCGCCACCTCCCGCCGCGCCGCCTCCAGGGGCGACTCGCCCGGCTCCACCAGGCCCTTGGGGAAGTCCCAGTTGCGGTAGGCGCGCAGCATCAGGTAGCGCCAGCCGCCGTCGCCGCGGCGCACCAGCACGAAGCCGGCGGAGAGCCGGGGGGCGGCATGTGGGGGGGTGCGGGCCATCGCCGCGATTATAGGGGATGGGGGAATCCGCCGCCGGCGCCGGCATCTAACCGGGCATGGAGGCCGTCGTCCCCATCGCGCTGCGGCCGTACCGGATCGAGGCCCCCTTCGCCCACGGCGGGCGGGGGACGGGCCCCGCCGCCGCCCCCGCCTGCCTGCGGCGTCACCTGGGCGGCACCGCGCGCGGGCGCGTCGCGCCGGAACGCGACGCCGCCCGCTTCTGCCGCCGCCTCGCCCGCCGGGTGGCGGCGGCGGTGGCGGCGGGCGGGCCCTTCCTGGTCCTGGGCGGGGACCACACCATCGCCGTCGGCACCTGGGCGGGGGCGGCGGGGGCGCTGGGCCGGCCCCTGGGCCTGCTCTGGATCGACGCCCACCTCGACGCCCACGACCAGGCGAGCTCGCCGAGCGGGGCCCTGCACGGCATGCCGGTGGCCTGCCTGCTGGGCGAGGGGCCGCGGCCGCTCGCGGCGCTCGCCCGCGGGGCGGTGGACCCGCGCCGGCTGGTGCTGCTGGGGGTGCGCAGCTACGAGCCGCCGGAATGGGCCCGGCTCGCCCGCCGCGGGGTGCGCGTGATCGGCGCCGGCGCGGTGCGCCGCCGCGGCTGGGGGGCGGTGATGGCGGAGGTGCGGGCGCGGCTGCGCGGCGGCCCCTGGGGCCTGAGCCTCGACGTCGACGCCCTCGACCCGCGCCAGGCGCCGGGGGTGACGACCCCGGTGCCCGGGGGGCTCGACGCCGTGCGCCTCGCCCGCGTCCTGCACGGCATCGGCGGCGAGGCCGGGTTCGTGGGCATGGAGGTGGCCGAGCTCGACCCCGGCCGCGACCGCGGCGGGATGACGGCGCGCGCGGTGGCGCGCATCGTCCGCGCGGTCTTCAGCTGACGAGGAGGACGGACATGCACGAGGCGGCGGAGCTCGAGCGGCGCTACGGGGCGCACAACTACGACCCCCTGCCGGTGGTGCTGGTGCGCGGGCGCGGGGCCGAGGTCTGGGACGCCCAGGGGCGGCGCTACATCGACATGATGTCGGCCTACTCGGCGGCGAGCTTCGGCCACGCCCATCCGCGGCTGGTGGCGGCGCTGGCGGCGCAGGCGGGGCGCCTGGCGGTGGTCTCGCGGGCCTACCACACCGACCGCCTGGGCCCCTTCCTGGCCCGCCTCTGCGCCCTCACCGGCCAGGAGGCGGCGCTGCCCATGAACACCGGCGCCGAGGCGGTGGAGACCGCCCTCAAGGCCGCGCGCAAGTGGGCCTACGAGGTCAAGGGTGTGCCCCCCGGGCGGGCCGAGATCGTCGTCTGCGAGGGCAACTTCCACGGCCGCACCATCGCCATCGTGGGCTTCTCCTCGGAGGCGGCCTATCGCGAGGGCTTCGGCCCCTTCCCGCCCGGCTTCGTGCGCATCCCCTACGGTGACGCCGAGGCCCTGGAGGCGGCGATCACCCCGCACACCGCGGCCTTCCTCGTGGAGCCGGTGCAGGGCGAGGCCGGGATCGTCATCCCCCCGCGGGGGTATCTCGCCCGCTGCGCCGAGATCTGCCGCCGCGAGGGGGTGCTCCTCATCGCCGACGAGGTGCAGACCGGTCTCGGCCGCACCGGGCGGCTGCTCGCCTGCGAGCACGACGGGGTGCGCCCGGACGGGCTGATCCTGGGCAAGGCCCTCGGCGGCGGGCTGCTGCCCGTGTCGGCCTTCCTCGCCCGGCGCGAGGTGATGGACGTCTTCCGCCCCGGCGACCACGGCAGCACCTTCGGCGGCAGCCCCCTGGCCGCCGCGGTGGGGCTGGAGGCGCTGGCGGTGCTGGAGGAGGAGGGGCTCGTGGCGCGCAGCGCCGAGCTCGGCCGCCACCTCCTGGAGCGGCTCCAGCCGCTGCGCCGCAGCCCGCGGGTGCGGGCCGTGCGCGGCCTCGGCCTCTTCTGCGCCGTCGAGCTGGACACCGACCGCATCGACGCCCGCACCGCCTGTGAACGGGTGATCGAGGCTGGCGTGCTCACCAAGGACACCCACGGGCGGGTCCTGCGCCTTGCGCCGCCCCTGGTGATCGACCGTGCGCTCCTGGACGAGGCGGTGGAGCGCATCGCCTCGGTGCTCGCCTGAGGGCGCCTATACTGGCGCCGTGGACGGCGAGGACGGGCATCGCGAGGGGCTTCCGGATGCCGTCGCGGTGGCGCGGGCGGCGAGGCGCCTGCGCGGGCGCGTGCGGCGCACGCCGCTCCTGGGCTGCGCCCTCCTCGACCGCCACCTCGGCCTGCGCCTCCTGGTCAAGGCCGAGTCGCTCCAGCACACCGGCTCCTTCAAGATCCGCGGCGCCCTCAACCGCATCCTCGCCATCCCGCCGGCGCGGCGGCGCCGCGGCGTCGTCGCCTACTCCTCAGGAAACCACGCCCAGGCGGTGGCGGCGGCGGCCGCCGCCCTGGGCGTGCCGGCCACCGTGGTGATGCCCGCGGACGCGCCGCCCATCAAGCTCGCGCGCACCCGCGCCCACGGCGCCCGGATCGTCACCTACGACCGCCGGCGCGAGTCGCGCGAGGCCATCGGCGAGGCGCTCTCCGCCGAGCTCGGCGCCACCCTCGTGCGGCCCTACGACGACCCCGAGGTGATCGCCGGCCAGGGCACCGTGGGGCTCGAGATCGCGGCCCAGTGCGAGGCGGCGGGGCTGCGCCCCGACGCGGTCCTGGTGCCCTGCGGCGGGGGCGGTCTGGCGGCCGGCTGCGCCCTCGCCCTCCCCGGGACCGCGGTGCTGGCGGTGGAGCCCGCCGCCTGCGACGACACCGCGCGCTCGCTGGCCGCGGGCCGGCGCGTGCGCAACCCCGCCCTCGCGGCGACCCTGTGCGATGCGCTGCAGGCCCCGGAGCCGGGCGCCCTCACCTTCGAGATCAACCGCCGCCTCCTCGCCGGCGCGTGCACGGTGGAGGACCGCGAGGTGGTGCGGGCGATGGCGGTGGCGGCCGAGGCCCTGCACCTGGTGCTCGAGCCCTCGGGGGCGGCGGCCCTCGCCGCCGCGCTCGCCGGCCGCCTCCCGGAGGGGACGCGCACGGCGGTGGTGGTGGCCTCGGGCGGCAACGTGGAGGGGGCGCGCCTGGCCGCGCTGCTGCGCCGGGCCGGACCGGTGAAATGGTTATGACCCCCATAACGGATTGTGCGGACGCCCCCCCTTCCGTAGAATCCGGGCGTCGCCCGGCGGGGGCGAAGGACTCCAACCGAGGGGGAGACGACCCATGAAGATCGCGGTGCTCGGCGCGGCGGGCGGGATCGGCCAGCCGCTCTCGCTGCTGCTCAAGAACCAGCTCCCGGCCGGCTCGGAGCTGGCCCTCTACGACGTCAACCCGGTGGTGCCCGGGGTCGCCGCCGACCTCAGCCACATCCCCACGCCGGTGAAGGTCACCGGCCACGGCAAGGACGCCCTCGGCGAGGCGCTCTCGGGCGCCGACATCGTCGTCGTCCCGGCGGGGGTGCCGCGCAAGCCGGGCATGACCCGGGACGACCTCTTCAACGTCAACGCCGGGATCGTGCGCGATCTCGCCCGCGCCGGCGCCGAGGCCTGCCCGCAGGTCTGCTGGCTGATCATCACCAACCCGGTCAACTCCACCGTGCCCATCGCCGCCGAGACCCTGCGCCAGGCCGGGGTCTACGACCGGCGCAAGGTCTTCGGCGTCACCACCCTCGACGTCATCCGCGCCAACACCTTCGTCGCCGAGGCCAAGGGCCTGGACCCGCGCGACCTCGACGTGCGCGTCATCGGCGGCCACAGCGGCAACACCATCCTGCCGCTGCTGTCGCAGATCCCCGGGGTGTCCTTCAGCGACGAGGAGGCGCGCGCCCTCACCGCGCGGATCCAGAACGCGGGCACCGAGGTGGTGGAGGCCAAGGCCGGCGCCGGCTCCGCCACCCTCTCCATGGCCGAGGCGGCGCTGCGCTTCACGCTTGCGGTGCTGCGCGGGCTCGAGGGGGAGGAGTCGGTGATGTGCAGCTACGTCCAGGTGGACGGGATGCCCACCGAGTTCTTCGCCACCCCGGTCCGCCTCGGCCGCGGCGGTGTGGAGGAGATCCTGCCCTACGGCGAGCTCAGCGCCCTCGAGCGCGAGCTCTACGAGGCCATGCTCCCCACCCTCGAGGCCAACATCGAGAAGGGGCTGGCCTTCGCCCGCCAGGGGGGCTGAGGCGGGACGCCTCAGCGCAGGCCCGCGAGGGCGCGGTGACGCGCGGCGCGGGCGCGGTCGGGATCGGCGCGCACCGGCAGGGCGGCCAGCGCGGCCAGATAGGCGGCGGGGGCCGCGGCCGCCCGTGCCCCGGCGAGGACGAGATCGCGGTACCAGTCGAAGGGGCGCAGGGCGGGGTCGCACCAGCCCTGGCGGGCGAGGTAGGTCCAGGCGACGATCCATTCCCCCGCGAGGGTGCGTACGCGCACCCGCACCCGCCGGTAGCCCGGCCCCTCGATGGCGTCAAGGCGGTCCAGGCCGGGTGCCGCCACGCGATAGAGGAGGCCGTGGACGCGGCCGGCGGGGTCGGGGGCCGGCCGCGCCTTGCCCGAGCCGTCGCCGCCGCGCTTGTCGAGGCGGAGCCGATGCCCCGGCAGCTCGGCGGCGGCGAGCACCGGCACCGCACCCAGCCGCGCCCGCAGCCGCGGCGGATGCAGGTTGGAGCCGTAGGCGAAGTAGGGCGGGTGCGCGTTCACGCCGCGACGACCCGGTTGCGCCCGGCCCGCTTGGCCTCGTAGAGGGCGCGGTCGGCGCGCTCGAAGGCGCTTTCCGCATCGTCGCCCTCGCGCAGCTCGGTCACGCCGATGGACACCGTCACCGGCACCGGGCGCTCGCGGTAGTGGAATCCGAGGGCGGCCACCGCCTCGCGCAGCGCCTCGGCGAGCCGCCGTGCCGCCTCCAGATCCGTCTGCGGCAGCAGGATGGCGAACTCCTCGCCCCCGTAGCGGGCGACGAAGTCGCTGCGGCGCAGCCGCCGCCGCAGGTACTGGGCCAGGGTGCGCAGGACCTTGTCGCCGGCGCGGTGGCCGAAGCCGTCGTTGATGGCCTTGAAGCGGTCGACGTCGGCCACCGCCAGGGCCAGCGGCGTGCGGTAGCGGCGCCAGCGCTCGACCTCCTCGCCGAGGCGCGCCTCCCAGGCCCGCCGGTTGGCGATCCCGGTCAGGGGGTCGACCCCGAGGGCCCGCTCGGTGTCGCCGAGGCGCTCGCGCAGGCCGCGGATCTCGCCCTCGGCCTCGCGCAGGCGGGCGAGCAGGCGCCGCACCAGGCCCTCGGCCCGCTCTTCCCGCGCCCGCTCCCGGGCCCCGTGCTCGCGCAGGTGCCGCTCGATGGCGGTGAGACGGGTCTCGATGGAGCGGCGCAGGGCCTCGAGGTCGGTGGCCGCGGCGGCCTCGGCGCGCAGCCCGGCGGTCTCCCGGTGCACCGCGGCCTCGAGGCTCTCCGCCGCCTCGCGGCGCTCGGCATCCAGCGTGCGCACGCCTTCGGCGGCCTCGGCCAGCTCGGCGAGGCGCTCGTCGACGCCGGCGAGGAGCCGGGCGACGTCGTCGCGGGCGTGGCGCAGGGCGTCGATGGCGGCGCCGACGAGGTCGGCCGCCTCCTCGAGCAACACCGCCAGCGCCCCGTCGCCTTCCGCCTCCTCGATGCGCCGCGCAAGCCCCTGCCCCTGCACCGCCACCGGCTCGCACCCCTCGAGGCGCGCCACCAGGCCCAGCAGCGCGGTGCGCAGCCGCTCCGCACTCGGGGCCGGGGCGGCCTGCGGTGCGGCGGCGCGGCGGGTTGCGGCCTCGGCGAGGGCGCGGGCGAGGGCGGCGAGCTCGCGCCGGCGCAGGCGCCCCTCGGCGAGCTGCGCCAGCGCCTCCGGCGGCTCGGTACCGCCGTGGGCGCGCAGGGCGTCGAGGAGCGCGGCGGCGAACTCCGCCGCGCTCACGGGAGGCTCGCCGAGGTCGCGCGAGCGCAGCAGGGCCTCGAGCTCGTGGAGGGCGCGGTCCACCGCGGCCGCGTCCTCGTCGCGCAGGGCCCGGCGCAGGTCGGCGAGCAGCGGATCGACGTCCGGGTAGACGCCCTCGGCGACGAGGGCCAGCCGCGCCGCCACCCGGTGCAGCAGGTGCTGGGCGCGCTCCAGCGCCTTGAGCTCCTCCTCGCTCTCGCGCACGAGGTCGAGGTAGCGGCGCTTCCAGTCGTCTTCCATGGCGGCCTCCCTTCCCGGAGAGGATAGCCGCCGCGGCGGCTCAGGTCGCGGCGAGATCCACGCGACAGGCGGCCACCGAGGCGGCGAGGTCCGGCGGCAGGTCGATCTCGGCGGCCACCGGGAGGTGGTCGGAGCAGGTGCAGGGCAGGACCTCGAGACGGTGCACGCGCAGGCTCGGCGAGACGAGGAGGCGGTCGATGCACCGTCGCGGTGCCCAGCTCGGAAAGGTGGGCCCGAGCCCGGGCGGCTCCTGCAGGCCGGTGCCGGCGAAGGCGTCGGTCTCGTCGAGGGGGCTCGCGCGGCAGTTCATGTCCCCCATGAGGACGACGTGGGGGTAGCGGCCCGCGAGCTCCGCGACGTAGGCGAGCTGGGCCCTGCGCGCGCGGGCGCCGAGGGCGAGGTGGAGGATCAGCAGCACCAGCGGCGGGTCGTCGCCGTAGCGCACGAACAGCGCGCCGCGCCCCGGGATGCGGCCGGGGAGGCGGTGCTCGCGGATCTCGGTGGGCCGCAGGCGGCTGAGCAGGCCGTTGGCGTGCTGGGCCAGGCGCCCGAGGTTGCGGTTGATCTGGCTGTGCCACCAGGGGAAGCCGGCGCGCAGGGCGAGGTACTCCACCTGGTTGATGTAGCCCGAGCGCAGGCTGCCGCCGTCCACCTCCTGCAGGCCGACGACGTCGTAGGCCGCCACCACCTGGGCGATGCGGTCGAGGTTGGCCTGGCGCCGTGCCGAGGGCAGGACGTGGCGCCAGCCCTTGGTCAGGTACTCGTGATAGGCGCGGGTGCTGATCCCGGTCTGGATGTTGTAGCTGAGCAGGCGCAGGCGCATGGCGGCCGCCGCTGCCGGCACCCGTGGCCCGCCCTCAGCGGCGCAGCGCCTCGGCCTCCCGCTCCACCAGCTGCTGCACCACGCGCACGAGGTCGGCGTAGCTCCCCGCCATGCTGCCGTCGGTGCGGTACTTGCCGTTGACGATCACGGTGGGGGTGCCCTGGACCCCGTAGCGCTGCATCAGCGCCCGCGCCTGGCGCACCCGGGTCTCCACCGCGAAGGAGCGGAAGGTGCGGCGGAAGGCCTCGCGGTCCACCCCGTGCTCGGCGAAGAAGTCCTCCAGCGCCTGCTCGGTGTCCAGGGGGCGGCGCTCGGCGTGGATGGCGTCGAAGAGGGGGCGGTGCAGCTCGTCGGCGACGCCGAGGATCTCCGCCGTGTAGTAGGCGCGCGCGTGCAGGGCCCACTCCGGGCGGAGGATCCCGGGCAGGCGGCGGTAGAGCACGTAGTCGGGCTTGTGGCGCAGCCAGCGCTCCATGTACGGCAGCAGCCGGTAGCAGTGGGGGCAGCCGTACCAGAAGACCTCCACCACCTCCACCTTGGCGGGGTCGGCGGTGGGCAGGGGCTGCGCGAGGGGCTCGTACTCGGCGGCGCCGGCCGCGCGGGCGAGGCCGAGGACGAGGACGAGCGCGGAAAGGATGCGCCGGATGGTCATGGCCTGGCTCCGTGGTTCATGGCAAGCGTGGTGACGAGTCCGGAAGGTATCGGGCGTCGGCGTGCCGTGCAAGGGCCGGAAGCGGAAGGGCGGCCGCACGGGCCGCCCTCCGCAGGCTCGGTGGGGGATCGGCCGTCAGCGCAGCGAGGCGATGTAGGCGGCGACCGCCGCGATCTCGGCGTCGGTCATCCGCTTCGCCACGTCGCGCATCATGCCGTTGGGGTCGGTGGCCCGTGTCCCGGCGCGGAAGTCCTTGAGCTGCTTGGCCACGTACTGGGCCTTCTGGCCCGCGAGGGCCGGGAACCCGGCCGGGCCGTTGCCCTGGCCCCGGGGGCCGTGGCAGCCGGCGCAGGCCGCGGTGCGGGTCTCCGCGATGCCGCCCAGATAGATCTTGCGGCCCTCCGCCAGCACCTCCTCGGAGGCGGTGACGGCGGACGCCTTGACCGTCTGGGCGGCGAAGTAGGCGGCGATGTCCGGGATGTCCCCGTCCTGGACCGTGGCCGCCATGGGGCTCATGGTGGGGTCCTTCCGCGCCCCGGACTTGAAGGCGCGAAGCTGCGCCTCGAGGTACTTCGGATGCTGGCCCGCGAGGTTCGGCCACAGCGGGTTGACGCTGTTGCCGTCGGCGCCGTGGCAGCCCGCGCAGAGCTGCGTCTTGGCCTTGCCCGCCTCCGGGTCCCCGGCGGCGTGGGTCAGGCCCACGACGCCCATCGTGAGCAGCACCAGGCTCGCTACGCGCCACATGGTCTCGATCCCTCCCCCGGCGCCGGTCACTTGGACTGGCTCACCATGTACTCCACCACGGCGCGGATGTCCGCCTCCGAGCACTGGCCGCAGGTCCCCTTGGGCGGCATCGCGTTGAAGCCGTTCATGGCGCGCTGCACCAGCGTGTCCATGCCCTGGGCGATGCGCGGGGCCCAGGCGGCCTTGTCGCCGACCTTGGGCGCGCCGGCGGCGCCGGTGGCGTGGCAGGCGAAGCAGACCTGCTTGTAGATCTCCTCGCCGCTGGCGGCGTGGGCGGCGCCGGCGCCGAGGGCGGCGGCGGCGGCGAGACCGATGGCGAGCTTCCTCATCTTGCTCCCTCCTCGTCGTTGACGGATGCTTGTCCGGCGGCGCGCGCCGGGCCCCCCGGATCACGGAAAAAAGGCCCGGACTGTATACCAGCAGGCCGATGGGGGGTCAAGGCCGGCGCGCGCGCTTTATCCGGCAATAAGTTTTTGTGCCGAGGGAGGTTTTGCGCGGTCATGGGCGGCATCGAGGCGGATCCGCGCCTTGCGGGGGTGCGCTACCTGGGCGGCGCCCTGGCGCTGCGCGACCTGCCCGCGGACGAGGGCGCGGAGGTGGCCTTCGCCGGCCGCTCCAACGCCGGCAAGAGCTCGGCCATCAACGCCCTGGCGGCGGTGCGGGGCCTTGCGCGCACGTCGAAGACGCCGGGGCGGACCCAGATCCTGCACTTCTTCGCGGTGGGCGATCCGGGGCGGCGGCTGGTGGATCTCCCGGGCTACGGGTTTGCGCGGGCGCCCCTCGCCCTGCGCCGCCGCTGGGAGGCCGCCATCGGCGCCTATCTCCAGCGGCGGCGGAGCCTGCGCGGGCTGGTGCTGCTCAGCGACGTGCGCCATCCCCTGCGCGAGAGCGACCGCCTGCTCCTCGGCTGGTGCGCCGAGGCGGGGCTCGCCGTGCACGTGGCCCTGACCAAGGCCGACAAGCTGCGCCGCGGCCCGGCGGCGGCCGCCCTGGCGCGGGTACGGCGCGAGCTGGCCGATGCAGCCTCGGTGCAGCTGCTCTCGGTGGTGGACGGCACCGGCGTGGGGGAGCTGCGCGACGTGGTGGCGGCCTGGCTCGAGCTCGGCACGCGCGCAAAAAAGGACCCCGGCCAAAAGGGGGGGAAAACGCCGGGGTCCCAGGACCGCCCGGCTGGGGAGACCGGGCGAACGACCCGCCAAGGGAGGGATAGCGGGTGAGCATCGGGCACCGACACTCGTCTTTATAGACCCGCGCGGGCGGAAAAAGTTTTCTCCCGCGGCGGCTCAGTGGGCCTCGTCCCAGTTGCGCCCGACGCCGGTCTCCACCACCAGGGGCACGCGCAGCCGTCCCGCCTCGCGCATGCAGCGCACCACCGCCTCGCGCACGCGCTCCACCTCCGCCTCCGGCACCTCCAGCACCAGCTCGTCGTGGACCTGCAGGATCAGGTGAGCCCCCGAGCCGGTCTCGCGCAGCCAGCGGTCGATGGCGATCATGGCGCGCTTGATGAGGTCGGCGGCGGTGCCCTGCATGGGGGCGTTGATGGCGGCGCGCTCGGCGGCGGCGCGGCGGGCGGCGCTCGCCGCGCGCAGCTCCGGCAGATGGAGGCGGCGGCCGAAGAGGGTGGTGACATAGCCGTCGCGGCGGGCCTGCTCGCGGGTGCGCTCCATGAACGCGGCCACCCCGCGGTAGCGCGCGAAGTAGCGGTCGATGTAGGCCTGGGCCTCCTCCCGCGGGATGCCCAGCTGGCGCGCGAGGCCGAAGGCCGACATGCCGTAGATGAGGCCGAAGTTGATGGCCTTGGCGGCGCGGCGCTGCGCCGGCGTGACCGCCTCGGGGGCCACCCCGAAGACCTCCGCCGCGGTGGCCTGGTGGATGTCGCGTCCCTCGGCGAAGGCGCGCAGCAGGCCCTCGTCGCCGGAGAGGTGGGCCATGATCCGCAGCTCGATCTGCGAGTAGTCGGCCGACAGCAGCAGGTGCCCGGGCGGGGCGATGAAGGCCTGGCGGATGCGCCGCCCTTCGGGGGTGCGCACGGGGATGTTCTGGAGGTTGGGGTCGGCGGAGGCGAGGCGGCCGGTGGCGGTGCCGGCCTGGTGGTAGGAGGTGTGGACGCGCCCGGTGCGGGGGTGGATGCGCTCGGGCAGGCGGTCGATGTAGGTGCCCTTGAGCTTGGCGAGGGCCCGGTGCTCGAGGATGACGCGCGGCAGCGGATAGTCGAGGGCGAGCTCCTGCAGCGCCTCCTCGGCGGTGGAGGGCTGGCCCTTGGGGGTGCGGCGCCGCACCGGCAGGCCCAGCTCGCCGAAGAGGATCTCCTGGAGCTGCTTCGGGGAGTTGAGGTTGAAGGGGCGGCCGGCGAGGCGGTGGGCCTCGCGCTCGAGCTCGGCCAGACGCGCGGCGAGCTCCTCGCCCTGGGCCCGCAGCAGCGCCGCATCCACCAGCACGCCGTGGCGCTCCATGCGCGCCAGCACCGGCACCAGCGGCATCTCGATCTCCTCGTAGACGCGGCGCAGATCGGGCTCGGCGGCGAGCCGCGGCCACAGCACCCGGTGCAGCGCCAGGGCCACCTCGGCGTCCTCGGCGGCGTAGGGGGCGGCGTCCTCGATGCGCACCTGCCCGAAGGGGATCTCGCGCGCGCCCTTGCCCGCCACCTCCTCGTAGCGGGTGGTGCGCCGGCCGAGATGGCGCAGGGCCAGGGTGTCGAGGTCGTGGCGGGCGGCGGCGGCGTCGAGGACGTAGGACTGGAGCATGGTGTCGTGGGCGAGCCCCGCGGGCTCGATTCCCGCGCCCCACAGCACCGCGAGGTCGTACTTGAGGTTGTGGGCGAGCTTGGGGCGCGCCGGATCCTCCAGGATCGGCCGCAGCCGCGCCAGCACCGCCTCGCGCGGAAGCTGCGGCGGCGCATCGGCGTAGTCGTGACCGAGGGGCAGGTAGGCCGCGCGCGTCTCGTCCACCGCGAAGGACAGGCCCACGATCCGCGCGTCCAGGGGGTCGAGGCTGGTGGTCTCGGTGTCGATGGCGACGAGCTCGGCGGCGGCGAGCCGCTCGAGCCAGCGTGCCAGCGCCGCCTCGTCGAGGATCACCTCCACCTCGGCCCGCGGCGCCGCCTCGGCGCGCTCGGCGCCGTCCCCCGGCGCGCCTTCCTCCTCCTCGAGGGCGCGCAGCAGGCGGGCGAGCTCGAGGCGCTGGTAGATCGCGCGCAGCCGCCCGCGGTCGGGCGGGCGAGGGCGCAAGTCGTCGAGATCCGTCTCGAGGTCGAGGTCGCGGCGGATGGTGGCGAGCTCGCGCGAGAGGGCGAGCTGGTCCAGATGGGCGCGCAGGCTCTCGCCCGCCTTGCCCGGGATCTCGTCGGCGTGGGCGAGGAGCGCATCGAGCGAGCCGTAGTGCCGGAGCCAGCGCGCCGCGGTCTTGGGGCCCCAGCGCGGCACCCCCGGGATGTTGTCGCTGGCATCGCCCATGAGGGCGAGCAGGTCGACGATGCGCTCGGGCGGCACGCCGAAGCGGGCCTCCACGCCCGCGGCATCGAGGACGGTGCCGGTCATGGTGTTGACCAGCGTCACGTGCGGCCCGACGAGCTGGGCCATGTCCTTGTCGCCGGTGGAGATCACGGTGTCGAGGCCGCGGGCGGCGGCGCGCCGGGCGAGGGTGCCGATGACGTCGTCGGCCTCCACCCCCGGGACCCGCAGCAGCGGCAGCCCCATGGCCTCGATGGCCTCCAGCAGCGGCTCCACCTGGGCGGCGAGGGCCTCGGGCATGGGCGGGCGCTGCGCCTTGTAGCGCTCGAAGAGGTCGTCGCGGAAGGTCCGGCCGGGGGCGTCGAAGACCACGCCGATGCGCTCCGGGCGCAGGTCGGCGAGGAGCCGGCGCAGCATGGTGAGGACGCCGTGGATCGCGCCGGTGGGCTCGCCGCGGGAGTTGGCGAGCGGCGGCAGGGCGTGGAAGGCGCGATAGAGATAGGAGCTGGCGTCGACGAGGACGAGCGGGGTCGGCTTCTCGCGCATGGCCCGTTCCGGCGGCAGGGAAGGCCCATTATAGGAAGCCGGCGGCGACGGCGTCGCGGCGGCTTGGTAAACTGGCGCCGGGTCGAGGAAGGGGGCTCCGGGTTGAGAGGATGGGCGCCATGGCTGGCGGCGGCGTGGGCCGGGGCGGTGCTCGGCGCCCCGCCGTCGTGGCCCGAGGAGCCGCCCCCGCCCCTGCCCGCCGGGGCCGAGGAGGCGCCGGCGGCGCCGCGGCCCGAGGTGACCATCCGCCCGAGCGAGGGCGGCGTGGTGGAGGAGTACCGCATCCGCGGCAGGCTCTACATGGTGCGGGTGGTGCCGCGCCGGGGGCGGCCCTACTTCCTCATCGACACCGACGGTGACGGCGAGCTGGAGACGCGCCGCTTCGAGCTCGCCCCCGAGGTGCTGGTGCCCGGCTGGGTGATCCGGAGCTGGTGAGGCGATGGCGGTCTACACCGAGGTCGGCGAGCGGGAGGTGGCGGCGCTGCTCGCGCGCTACGACCTCGGCGCGCTCATCGCCCTCGAGCCCATCGCCGAGGGCATCGAGAACACCAACTACTTCGTCACCGCCGAGGGCGGCCGCTTCGTCCTGACCCTGTTCGAGTCCTCGGTGCCGCGCGAGGACCTGCCCTTCTTCGTGGCCCTGACGGGACACCTGGCGGCGCGGGGCATCCCCTGCCCGCGGCCCCTCGCCGACCGCGGCGGCGCCTGCCTGCAGCGGCTCGCCGGACGGCCGGCGGTGCTGGTGGAGCGCCTGCCCGGGGCCAGCGTGACAGCGCCGAGGCCGGCGCACTGCGCCGCGGCGGGCGAACTGCTCGCGCGGCTGCACGCCGCCGCCGCCGACTTCCCGCGCCACCGCCCCAACCCGCGCGGCGCGGCCTGGCGCGAGGCGACGGCGGCGCAGGTCCGGCCCCGCCTCGACCCCGTGGCCTCGCGGCTGCTCGCCGAGGAGGTGGCGGCGCAGGCGCTGCCCCCGCCGGCGGGGCTGCCGCGCGGCATCGTCCACGCCGACCTCTTCCGCGACAACGTCCTCTTCGAGGACGGACGCCTCTCGGGCGTGATCGACTTCTACTACGCCTGCAGCGACGTGCTGCTGCTGGACGTGGCCATCGCCGTCAACGACTGGTGCGCCGTGCCCGGCGGCGGCCTCGACGAGACGCGGGCGGCGGCCCTCGTGGGCGCCTACGCCGCGGTCCGCCCCTTCACCCCCGAGGAGCATGCCGCCTGGCCGCGCATGCTGCGCCTCGCCGCCCTGCGCTTCTGGCTGTCGCGGCTCTACGACTGGCACTTCCCCCGCGAGGGGGTCCTCGCCCGGCGCAAGGACCCCGACGAGTACCGCCGGCTGCTCGAGGCGCACCGCGCCGCGGCGCCGCCGCTGGCGGCCTGAGCCGGCTCAGCGCTGGCAGCGCGGGCAGTAGTAGGTCACCCGCTGCGCGAGGAGGCGGCGGCGGATCGCGCCGCCGCAGCGGGGGCACGGGGCGCCCGCGCGGCCGTAGACGCGGAAGCGGTGCTGGAAGTAGCCGGGGCGGCCGTCGCCGCCGACGAAGTCGCGCAGGGTCGAGCCGCCGGCGGCCACCGCCTCCGCCATCACCGCACGGAGCGCGCCGGCAAGCCGCGCGAGCCGCACCGGGGCGATCCGCCCCGCCGGTCGCGCCGGGTGGATGCCGGCCTCGAAGAGGGCCTCGCAGGCGTAGATGTTGCCGACGCCCGCCACCACCTTCTGGTCCAGCAGCGCCGCCTTCACGGCGCTGCGCCGCCCGTGCAGGGCGGCGGCGAGGGCGGCGCCGTCGAAGCCGGGGTCGAGGGGTTCGGGGCCCAGCCCCGCGAGCAGCGGGTGGGCCGGCGGGTCGCCCGGGCAGAAGAGGACGAGGCCGAAGCGGCGCGGGTCGCGCAGCCGCAGCGCCCGGCCCCCTTCCAGCCGCAGATCGACGTGGTCGTGGGGGCCGGGCGGGGCGTTCGCGTCGAGCACGCGCAGGCTCCCGGACATGCCGAGGTGGATCAGCAGGGCGCCGGCAGGGCTGTCCTCCCGGATCAGCTCCAGGATCAGGTACTTGGCCCGCCGCGCCACCGCCCGCACGCGCGCCCCGGCGATGCGCCGGTGCAGATCGGGCGGCACCGGCCGCCGCAGCCGCGCCTCGCGCACCACGGCGCCGAGGAGCCGCCGCCCCTCCACGTGCGGGGCGATGCCGCGCCGCGTCGTCTCGACCTCGGGCAGCTCAGGCACCGGCGCTACTCCGCGGCCGGCGCGGTGCCGCGCCGCCAGAGGATGCGGGTGACGGCGAGCCCCCCCTGGAGGTGGCCGCGGCGCCGCACCAGGGGGCTCGCCTCGAAGGCCGCCCCGTGCAGGTCGTCCCAGCGCAGGTAGGCGCCAAGGATCCAGCGCGGGCCGCGCCGGCCCCAGGCGACCTGGAAGCGGGCGCCGCCGTAGCCGCCCGGGGCGCGGAAGGCAGGCCGGGCCGGCGCGGCGAAGGGCGGGTCGACGTCGTAGACGTAGCCGTGACGGCGGCGGTCGCGCCAGGCCAGCCCCAGGGAGAGGGTGAGACGGCCGCCCGCCCAAGGGGTGCGCCGGGCCAGGGCGGGGGCGAAGGTCAGGCCCTTCGGGCGCAGGCTCCGCAGGTCCGTGGCCCAGGCCAGGCGCAGGGGCAGGAGGAGCCGCCAGCGCCCTGCCGCATCGAGCCGGATCCGAAGCTCCGGGCCCGCCTCCAGCAGGGGGTCCAGCGCCGGCATCCCGGCGCGCGGCCCGTCGTCACGGCGGCGCACCGGGACGCTGCCGAAGAGGCTCAGCTCCAGCCGCGCGCGCGGACCGGCGAAGAGGCGCTCGCGGGCCTGCGCGCCGTCGATGCGCAGCCGCTCGCCCTGGTAGGCGAGGTAGGGGAAGGGCAGCAGGTGGTCGCGCGCATCGGGGGCGCCGGGATAGTCGGGGAGCCGCAGCGCCGCGGCGCCCACCCCCGCCGTCCAGCGGGGCGCGGCCTGGGCGGCCTGGGCGCAGGCGAGCAGGAGGGCGAGGGCGGCGCGGGTCATGGCCGCCCATGGTACCCGGCGCGGCGCTCAGAAGTTGATCTCGTCCTCCACCGCGGCGATGCCGTCGCGGGCGCAGCGGGCGTCGAGCTCGCCGCCGGGGGCGCCGGAGACGCCGATGCCGCCGACGATGCTGCCGCCCGCCTCCACCGGCAGCCCGCCGGCGAGCATGAGCGCCCCGGGGATGTCGCGGGCCGCGGACTGGACCTTGCCGGCCTGGGTGACCTCGGCCAGGGTCGCGGTGTCGGTGCGGAAGCTCACGGCGGTCCAGGCCTTGCGCCGCGCGGTCTCCGGGGTGTGCGGACCGGCGAGGCGGTCGCGCAGGAGGACCTGGGTCACACCCATGCGGTCCACCACCGCCACCGCGACCTGGAAGCCGGCCTTGCGGCAGCTCTCCAGCGCCGCCTGGGCCATGCGCAGGGCGGTCTCGGGGCGGAGCATGCTGTACTGGACGAGGCCCTCGGCGGCGCCCGCCGGCGCGGCGGCGAGGGCGGCGGCGAGGGCGAGGGCGGTGCGCTGCATGGCGGCTTCTCCCCCGGGGTGATCCCGGGGGAAGTCTCCCCGGCGGCGCGGCGCCGCGGCCATACCCCCGACGGGAGGTGCGCAGCCGGCTCAGCCGCTTTCCCGCCCCTCCGACGCCTTCCCGCCGGCCGCCTCGCCCTTGGGCGGGGCGAGGAGCCGCTCGGCGGTGAAGCGGGTGAAACGGTAGCGCACGGGCAGGTCGAGGCGGCGCAGGACGAGCTCGGGCTCGCGCTGGACGATGACGAAACGGCGCTCGCCGAGGCCTTCGAGGACGAGGGTCACCACCTCTCCTGCGGGCGGCGGGTCCGCGTCCATGCCGGCCTCGAAGGCGCGCGCAAGGCGCCAGCCGTCGGCGAAGTCGGCGAGGGCCGCCTCCCCGACCCCCTCCGCCTGCGGCTCCCGGGCCCAGCCGCCGTCGGTGCGGCGGACGGTGACGCCGTCGGGCAGGCGCACCGCCTCGAGCTCGGCGCCCTCGGGGACGAGCTGGGGGCTGATCCAGGCGTCGCGCCCGGCGGTGAGGGTGGCGAAGACGCCCGTGGAGACGAGGTGCAGGGTGTCGCCGACGCGGATGTAGCGCCGTCCGCTGATGGGCTCGGCATCGCCGAGGGCGAGCTCGGCCTCTCCCAGGCGCAGCGTGACCCGCGGCGGGTCGAGGCCGAACTGCGTGAGATCGAGGTCGGCCACCGGGTAGCGCTGCTCGCTGGGCGTCGCGGCAAGCCCGAGCACGCTCTCCACCTTGGCCCCGTCGGCGGGCAGCCGCGGCGTGCCGGCAAGCCACCAGCGCCCGCCCTCGTCCCGCTCCACGAGCAGCGTGTCGTCGCCGCGCACGATCTCGATCCGCCGCACCGCGTCCCGCTGGACGGCGGCGAGCGGCGGGGCGGGCGGCTCCGCGCCCCGGCGCTGCGGCCACCACGCGAGGGCGGCGAGGACCGCGACCAGGGCGAGCAGCGCGAGGTTGAGAAGCCAGCGCCCGCGCATCGGAGTCAGGCCCTGCGCCGCCGCCACCAGACGAGGGTCCCGCCGCCCGCGAGGAGGAGCGGCAGCCCTACGAGGAAGCCGACGCCCATGAGCGAGAGCGCCTGCCGCGAGAGCGCAAGCTGCGTGTCGGGGGCGGTCTTGGGCGGGATCCGGATCAGGGCGTCGTCGTGCAGCAGCCAGTTGAACAGGCTCGCGCCGAAGGCGAGGTTGCCGCCGTTGCCGACGAAGGCGTTGGCGAGGAAGTCGCCGTCGCCCACCACGGCGACGCGCTGCCGGGGCGCCGGCGGTTCCGCCGGCGCCTCGTCGCCGGCCTTCGCTTCGGGCTGCGGACGCGGCCGCGTGAGGGTCACCGCCAGGGTCAGCGGCCCCGGCTCGTCGCCCTCGGCGGGGTCCAGGGTCACGACCCCTTCCAGGGGGCCCGACTCGGCCCAGGCCCGGGCGAGGGTGCGCAGCAGCGGCTGCCCCTCCCAGCCCTCCGGGGCCTCGTGGCGCAGCGCCACCGGCTGGGGGAAGAGGGTGAGGTCGGTGAAGCCCTCGGTCACGGGGTGGAAGGGATACTCGGGGACGAGGATGAAGTCGGGCTGGGCGATGCCCACCATCTGCCCGGTGGGGTCGACGACGTGGCCGGGGACGGTGGCAAGGCCCAGGTCCCGGGCGAGGGCGTCGAGGCCGTGCAGGCCGTCGGGCTCCAGGAGCCAGAGGAGGTTGCCGCCCTCGCGGACCCAGCGGCGCACCACCTCCACCTCGCCCGGCAGGTAGTCGCGCTGCGGCCCGGCGATGACGAGCAGGGTGGTGTTGTCGGGGATCCGCGGGTCGCGGGCGAGGTTGAGCGTGCGCAGCCGTACGCCCTTGCCCTCGAGCTCGCGCGAGAAGGTGCCGAGGTCGAAGTTGCGCTCGCCGAGGGGGTCGCGCTCGCCGTGGCCGGTGAGGAAGACCACCCAGCGCTCGCCGCCGCGGGCGAGCCGCTGCAGGGCGTTGGTGAGGGCCTCCTCGGTGAGCTGGCGGACGTGCTCGCTGCGGCCCTGGTAGCGCACCAGGAGCTCGCCGTCGACGGTGATGTTGAGGCTGCGGACCTCGGCCGGGGCGGTGTCGGGGTTGACGAAGCGCAGCGAGACGTCCTCGCGCGCCCGCCGGTAGCGGTCCACGAGGTCGCGGATGCGGGTGCGCAGGGCCTCGTTGGGCCGCACGTAGGCGGTAATCTCCACCGGCCCCTCGAGCCGCGCCAGGAGCGTGCGGCTCGCCTCCGAGAGGGTGTTGCGCCCGCCCGCGGTCCAGTCCCACTGGACCCGGTGCTGGTGGGTGAGGTAGGCGGCGAGGCCCACCGCGCCCAGCAGCAGCGCGACGAAGAGCAGGCCCTGGATGCGCAGCGTGGCGCGGGTGCGACGGTTCACCTCCATGCCGCGGCCTCCGTCAGCGGACGAAGCGGTCGCCGTCGAGGCGCCGCACGGTGAGGGCGAGGAAGGTCACCACCAGCAGCCCGTAGTAGGCGAGGTCGCCGGTGTCCACGAGCCCCTTCAGCAGGTTCTCGTAGTGGCGCACCAGCGAGAGGTAGCCGAGCACCGTGTCCACCTCCGGGCGCACGTTGCGCGCCCAGTCGGCGATCCAGAGCAGGAGCAGGACGCCGAAGGTGCTGACCGCGGCCACCACGGGCTGGGCCGTGAGCGAGGACATGTAGAGTCCGACGGCGGCGAAGGCGGCAAGCAGCAGGGCGAGCCCGAGCAGCCCGGCCGCCACCTTGCCGCCGTCCAGGGCGCCGCCGGCGAGAAGCGCCAGCGGCATGAGGGCGACGAGGCCCACGGCGCAGAGCAGGAACAGGATCACGCCCAAGTACTTGCCGAGCGCGATCTCGGTCATGGAGACCGGGGCCGAGTAGAGCAGGGTCAGGGTGCCGGCGCGGCGCTCCTCCGCCACCAGCCGCATGGTGATGAGGGGCGTGACCAGCAGCAGCACCACCGCGGCGTTGCCGAGCAGCGGCGCCACCACCACGTCGGTCACCCCCGGCGCCCCCTCCATCGTCATGAGCTGCGGCTGCAGGAGGAGGAAGGTCTCCACCTGGGCGAGGAACATCCAGGCGAGGAGGAACTGGAGCACCGCCAGGATCGCCCACGCCATGGGCGAGAGGAAGAGCGAGCGCAGCTCGCGCCGCGCGATGGCCCACACCGTCATGCCGCCGCCCTCCCCGGCTCGGCCGCATCGCCGGTGGTCAGCTCCACGAAGACCTCCTCCAGGCTCTTGCGCTCGGGGACCAGCTCCACGAGGCCCCAGCCGCCCGCCGCGGCGCGCTCGACGAGGGCCTCGGCCGCGGTCTCGGCGGCGCCGTCGGCGAACACCAGCCGCAGGCGGTCCGGGCCGAGAGGCTCCACCGAGGCCACCCCCGGAAGGGCGGCAAGCTCCTGCTCCGCCGGCGGCCGGCGCAGGCGCACGCGCAGGGTGCGGGCGGCGGCGCGCTCGCCGAGCTCCGCCATCGCCGCGGCGTAGACCAGGCGCCCGTCGCGGATGATCTGCACGTGGGTGCAGATGCTCTGCACCTCGGCGAGGATGTGGGTGGAGAGGATGACGCTGTGGTCGCGGCCGAGCTCGCCGATGAGCCGGCGGATCTCGATGATCTGGATCGGATCGAGGCCCACCGTGGGCTCGTCCAGGATGACCACGTCCGGCTCGTGGAGGATGGCCTGGGCGATGCCGACGCGCTGGCGGTAGCCCTTGGAGAGATTGCCGATGAGGCGGCGGCCGACGTCGGCCAGACCGCAGCGCTCCCTGGCCCGTGCCACCGCCTCGCGGATCCGCCGCCGCGGCAGGCGCCGCAGGCGCGCGCAGTGGGTGAGATACTCGTCCACCGTGAGCTCGCGGTAGAGGGGCGGCGTCTCGGGCAGGTAGCCCAGGCGCGCCTTGGCCTCGCGCGGCCGCTCCAGGAGGTCGATGCCGGAGATCTCCACGCGGCCGGCGCTCGGGGCGAGGTTGCCCGTGATCATCTGCATGGTGGTGGACTTGCCGGCGCCGTTGGGCCCGAGGAAGCCGAGCACCTGGCCGCGGCGCAGCTCGAAGCCGACGCCGTCGACCGCGAGCCGCTCGCCGTACCAGCGCGTCAGCCCCTCGACCCGGATCAGGGTGTCGTCGCTCATGGCTCGGGTTCCCCTCGGCGGGTCCGGCCCGGCGGGCCGGGTGCGATGCGGCCGCCCTCGGGCGGCGGCCGGGTGTTGTGACCGCGGCGGACGGGCCCGGGTTCCGGCCCCGCCCGCGCCGCGCATTCTATCCCCTGACGGAGGCGCGGCAAGGGGCGGTCAGGCCGCCCCCAGGAGCCCCGCGCGGACGCGGTCGGCCCAGTCCAGGGCCTCCACGTAGATCTCCGCCGCGGTCTCCGGCAGCAGGGTGCGGGCCCGCGCCCAGTCGCCGCGCTCGTAGGCGAGCACGCCGGCAAGCAGCGTCCCCAGCGGCCCCTCGTGGCGGGCAAGCGCGGCGCGCAGCTCGGCGGTGAGCGGCAGCGCCTCCACCACCGCCTCCATGGGCTGGTCGAGGTAGGCATCCACGGTGGAGAGGAGGCCGGCGGTGAAGGCCGCCTGGGGCTCGAGGTCGGCCCGGGAGGCGAGCCGCTCGGTCATCCGTGCCCGCACCAGGGAGGTGGTGAGCAGCTCCGACGGCTTGTCGTCGACGCTGGCGAGCGCGAGCACCGTGGCCCAGCCGCGCAGGTTGCGCTCGCCCAGGTAGATCATCGCCCGCTCGATGCTGTCCACCTCGACGCGCAGGCCGAAGAAGGCCGAGTTGATGTAGCGCAGCAGCCGGTAGCCGAGGGTGACGTCGCTGCGGACGATCCCGGCGAGTTCGTCGAAGCCCGCCTCCGGATCCTGCAGGCGGGCGATGAGCCGCATGAGGGCGGTGCGCGCCGCAGGCGCCCGGCGGCTGCGCATGAGGTCCGGGCGGGCGAAGAAGTAGCCCTGGAAGAGCTCGAAGCCCAGCGCGCGGCAGCGCTCGAAGGTCTCGCGGTCCTCCACCTTCTCGGCCAGCAGCTCAACGCCCAGGGGCCGCAGCGCGCGCGCCGATTCGGCGACCCGCGCGGCGTCGAGGGCGAGGACGTCCACCTTGACGATGTCGGCGAGTCGCAGGAGCGGTGCCCGCTCCGGCTCCAGCACGTAGTCGTCGAGGGCGATGCGGTGGCCCGCCCGGCGCAGGGTCTCGAGCCCTGCGAGGACCTCCGCCGTGGGGTCCACCGTCTCCAGCACCTCCAGCACCACCCGCCCCGGCGGCAGCGGCACAGGCCCGCCGCCGACGACGAAGCGCGGGGTGACGTTGACGAAGGCGGGCAGCGTCCCCGCCAGCCGCTCGAGGCCCACCTCCATGAGCAGGCCGGCGAGCACGGTGCCGGTGGCGGCGTCGCCGTCCTCCACCTCGGCCGCCGCGGTGGGCCCGCGCCGGTAGAGGAGCTCGTAGGCGCGGACGCGCAGATCGGCGTCGTAGATGGGCTGGCGGGCGACCAGGAACTCCATGCGTGCCTCTGCCTCGGCCGGGGTGCCGCCCATTAGAGCGGCGGCGGAGGCCGCCGGCAAGTGCGGCGCGATTGACCGGCGTCGGGGCGCGGGAGGCGGCGGTGGTCTATATTCGGCGTGCGTCGACGGGACGCGAAGCGAAGCGAACGACCGGCATGAACGATCTGCTCGA
Source organism: Inmirania thermothiophila (assembly GCF_003751635.1). Lineage (NCBI taxonomy): Bacteria > Pseudomonadati > Pseudomonadota > Gammaproteobacteria > Chromatiales > Ectothiorhodospiraceae > Inmirania > Inmirania thermothiophila. The sequence continues at coordinate 180,103 of NZ_RJVI01000001.1, read as the reverse complement.
CGGCGTCACCGGCCTCGGCTGGGGCGGCATCGTCCTCTATGTGCTCGCCACCACCCACGTCACCATCGCCGCGGTGACCATCTTCCTGCATCGCGCCCAGGCCCACCGCGCCCTGGACCTGCACCCGGCGGTGAGCCACTTCTTCCGCTTCTGGCTGTGGCTCACCACCGGCATGGTCACCAAGGAGTGGGTCGCGGTGCACCGCAAGCACCACACCCACTGCGAGACCGAGGACGACCCCCACAGCCCCCAGGTGCTGGGGCTGCCGGCCCTGCTCACCCGCGGCACCGAGCTCTACCGGGCGGCGGCGGCCGATGTGCAGACCCTCGAGCGCTTCGGCCGCGGCACCCCCGACGACTGGCTCGAGCGCCACCTCTACAGCCGCCACCCGACCCTCGGCATCACGCTGCTCGCGCTCGCCGACCTCGTCCTCTTCGGCCCCCTCGGGCTCACCGCCTGGGCGGTGCAGATGCTGTGGATCCCGGTGCTCGCCGCGGGCGTCATCAACGGCATCGGCCACTACGTGGGCTACCGCAACTTCGCCACCGAGGACGCCTCCCGCAACATCCTCCCCTGGGGCGTGCTGATCGGGGGCGAGGAGCTGCACAACAACCACCATGCCTACCCGGGCTCGGCGCGGCTGTCGGCGCGCCCGTGGGAGTTCGACATCGGCTGGCTCTACATCCGCATCCTCGAGATGCTGGGGCTGGCGCGGGTCAAGCGCACGCTGCCCCAGCTCGCCTGGCGCGGCGAGGGCGAGGCCCTGGACCTGGAGGCGGCGCGGGCCTGCGCCGCGGCGCGCCTGGAGCTCGCCTCGCGCTACGTCCGGCACGTGCTCGTGCCGGTGCTGCGCGAGGAGCTGCGGGGTCCGGCGTGGCGGCGCCTGGCGCGCCGGCTGCGGGGGCTGCCCGCCGACCTGGACGGCGCCCTGCGGCGGGAGCTGGAGACGGCGGCGGCGGCGAGCCCGCGCCTGCGCGCGGCCTGGGAGGGCTATCTGGAGCTCAAGGCCCAGTGGGCCTCGGCGGGCAGCTACGAGCGGCTGCGCGATGCCCTGGAGGCGTGGCGGCGCCGGGCGGAGGCCTCCGGGGTGGAGGCGATGCGGCGCTTCGCCCGGGAGCTCGCGGGCCTGCGCCTGCGCGGGGCGAAGGCGCTCGCCTGACCCCGCGGCGGGGGCGCCACCCGCGGAGGCGCCGGGTGCGGACGCGAAGAGGCCCGGCGCCGGGCCGGGCCTCGCGGGATCCGCGGCCGCAGCGCGCGGGCTACTTGATCTTGGCCTCCTTGTAGATCACGTACCTGCGCACCACCGGGTCGAACTTGCGCATCTCGAGCTTGTCGGGCGTGTTGCGCTTGTTCTTGGTGGTGGTGTAGAAGTGGCCGGTGCCGGCGCTGGAGACGAGCTTGATCTTCTCGCGCATGGTGCCGCCCCCCTCAGACCTTCACGCCGCGCGCACGCAGGTCCTTGAGCACGGCCTCGATGCCGCGCTTGTCGATGATGCGCATGCCCTTGCGCGAGACCCGCAGCCTGACCCAGCGCTTCTCGCTCTCGACCCAGAAGCGGTGCGTGTGCAGGTTGGGCAGGAAGCGCCGCTTGGTCTTGTTGTTGGCGTGCGAGACGTTGTGCCCCGTCATGGGGCGCTTGCCGGTGACCTGGCAGACTCTCGACATGGTTCCGTCCTCGGGTGAAGCCGGCGCCGTGCAGGCGAAGGCGCGCTTTTCTACCACAAAGTCCCCGCGCCGACAAGCGCGGGCTCAGGCCACGGCCTCGCAGTAGACGTTCTGCGGGTGGCGGGCCTCGGCGAAGAAGGACCAGCGCTCGAGCAGAAGGCCTGCCGCCTGCACCGCGGTCGCGGCCCAGGCCGCGGCGGCCGCGCCCGTCAGGGCGGCGACGCCGGCGAGGATGGCGGGGAGCACGAAGGCGGCCAGCGGGAAGGCGGCGCGCACCGCGCGCACGACGCCCGCGCGGCGGCCGTGGAAGAACTCCCGGGTGGGGAAGCCGGGGGCGGTGGTGCCGCGGGCGATCTGGCGGACCCGGCGGTGGTGGAGGCCGATGGCCGCCGCCGGGGCGACCGGGGGGCCGAGGCGGGCGTTGCGCAGCAGCACCGCCCCGCGCCCGGCGAGGGCCGCCAGCGCCAGCACCGCCGCCGCGCCCGCGAGGGGCGGGAGCAGCGCCGGGGCCTGCGCCGCCGCCAGCGCGGCCGCGAGCGTCGCCCCCGAGGCCAGCCCCACGAGGGTGAAGTTGAGCACCGTCAGCGGCGTGTGCCACTCCCGCAGGAAGCGGATCGAGGCGTAGATCATGGCGGTGCAGAGGTAGAGCGCGAGGGCCGCCGCGGCGGCGAGGGCGCCTGCCGCCGCGGCCCAGGCCGGGGCGGCCAGGGCGGCGGCGCCGTAGGCCGCGGTGGCGGCCATGGCCACGGGCAGGGCGATGACCTCGCGCGACAGCCACGAGGTGCGCCAGCCGCTCGCGGCGCGCCAGGCCCGCGCCGGCCGGCCGAGGTGGAAGAAGGAGGCGGCGAGCCCCGCCGCCATGAGGGCGACGGCCACCCCCGCGCCGACGGCGTGGAGGCCCTCGGGGGCGGCGGGGACGAGGGCGGCCCGCGCCGCCAGGCGGGCGCCGTAGAGGGCGAGGAGCAGGCCCTGGCCGGCGCCGATGAGGGTGGTGAGGAGGACGACGGAGATCGCAGGACGCATGGGCCTACCAGCTCGTGGTCTCGTCCAGGGTGGGTGCGTCGGCGGGCGGCGCCGGCAGCTCGCCCTCCTTGCGCAGCGGGTTGTCGGCGCGCACCAGCTCGTCGGGGTGGATGCGCATCTCGGTGCGCCGGCGCGGCAGGTAGTGGTTCGCCGGGCGCGTGCCGAGCTCGGGCATGAGGGTGTAGCCGCCATGCGCGCGGATGGCGCGCGAGGCCTCGGAATCGGGGTCGTGGATGTCGCCGAAGATGCGCGCCCCGGTGGGGCAGGCGAGGACGCAGGCGGGCCTGCGCCGCTCCGGGGGCAGGGTCTCGTCGTCGAGGCGGTCGGCGCACAGGGTGCACTTGGCCATGACCTTCTCCCCCGCGTCCAGCTCCCGCGCCCCGTAGGGGCAGGCCCAGGCGCAGTACTTGCAGCCGATGCACTTGTCGTGGTCGACGAGGACGATGCCGTCCTTCTCCCGCTTGTAGCTCGCCCCGGTGGGGCAGACGGGGACGCAGGGCGGGTCCTCGCAGTGCAGGCAGCTCTTGGGGAAGTGGATGGTGTCCACCTCCGGGAAGCGGCCCGCCTCGTAGGTGAGGACGCGGTTGAAGAAGGTGCCGCCGTAGCCCGGCCCGTAGGGGTCGGGGTCGGTCATGGGGCCGGCCTCGCCGAAGCTGTTCCAGGCCTTGCAAGAGGTGACGCAGGCGTGGCAGCCGACGCAGACGTTGAGGTCGATGACGAGGGCGAGCTGGGTCACGGGCGGCGCCTCCCCAGGCGGCGAAGGCGCGCCACCCGGTCGCGGGTCCAGGCATGGCCGGCGAGCCCCGGGGGCTCGGCGGGCGGGGCGAACTGCGGCGCGCTCTCCCCGGCCTCGGCGGGGCCGGCCGGATCCAGGCGCACGCGCAGGTCGTACCAGCCCGCCTGGCCGGTGACGGGATCGGCGTTGGACCACGGCGGGCCGCCGTCCTCGGCCGGGAGCTCCTCGGTGATGAGGTGGTTGAGGAGGAAGCCGATGCGGGCCTCGTCCGCCCGCGGGTCGAGGGCCCAGGTGCCGGCGGCCTTGCCGACGGCGTTCCAGGTCCAGACCGTGCCGGGCTCCACCGCCTCGCTCAGGCGCACGCGGCAGCGCACCCGTCCGTGGGGGGATGCCAGCCAGGCCCAGCCGCCGTCGGCGACGCCGCAGGCCGCGGCGGTGGCGGGGTGGACGAAGAGGCTGTTGTGGCCGTGGATCTGGCGCAGCCAGGCGTTCTGCGAGTCCCACGCGTGGTACATGGCCATGGGGCGCTGGGTCACCGCGCGCAGCGGGTAGCGGCCGGTGTCCACGGCCTGGCTCTGCAGCGGCTCGGCGTAGAAGGGCAGCGGATCGAACCAGGTGCGCACGCGCGCGCGCAGCCGCTCGGGGGGCCGGCGCCCGTCCCAGCGGCCCTCGGCGGCGAGCCGGAACTTCTGCAGCACCTCGGAGTAGAGGTGGATCAGGATCGGCTCGGCGTAGCGGATGAGCCCGTGGTGGCGGGCCCACTGCAGGTAGCCCTTGTTCCAGTTGCGCATGTAGCGGTACGAGGGCGGCAGCGGGTGGTGGAAGTGGCAGCCGTTGGCCTCGTACATCTCCCACTGGCGCGGGTTGGGCTCGCCGCGCATGAACCGCTCGCCGCCCCGGCCGCGCCAGCCGGCGAGGAAGCCGATGCCGGAGCCGGGCTCGGTCTCGTAGCGCAGCACGAAGTCGCGGTAGTCGCGATAGCGCGGGCGCCCGTCGGCCTCGGTGAAGGCGGGCAGGCCGAGGCGGGCGCCCAGCTCGATGAGCACGTCCTGGAAGGGGCGGCAGCCCGCGGGGGGCGCCACCACGGGCACGCGCACGGCGTCCATGGGGCCGTCGAACTCCGAGATCGGGCGGTCGAGCATGGACATGACGTCGTGGCGCTCGAGGTAGGTGGTGTCGGGCAGCACCAGGTCGGCGAAGGCCACGGTCTCGGACGCGAAGGCATCGCAGACCACGAGGAAGGGGATGCGGTACTCGCCGTGCTCGTCCCTGTCCACCAGCATCTCGCGCACGCGGCCGGTGTTCATGGACGAGTTCCAGGCCATGTTGGCCATGAACAGCATCAGGGTGTCGATGGGGTAGGGGTCGCCGCGCCAGGCGTTGGTGATGACGTTGTGCATGAGCCCGTGGACGGCGAGGGGGTACTCCCAGGAGAAGGCCTTGTCGATGCGCAGCGGCTCGCCGTGCTCGTCCACCGCGAGGTCCTCGGGCTCGGCCGGCCAGCCCAGCGGCATCGCCGCGAGCGGCTCGCCCGGGCGCACGTCCCCGGGCCCCTTCGGGGGCTTGGCGCAGGGCGGGATCGGGCGCGGGAAGGGCGCCTTGTGGCGGAAGCCGCCGGGGCGGTCGATGACGCCGAGGAGGGTTATGAGGATCGAGAGGGCGCGGACGGCGTGGAAGCCGTTGCTGTGGGCGGCCAGCCCGCGCATGGCGTGGAAGGCCACGGGGTTGCCGGTGACCGATTCGTGCTCCCGCCCCCAGACGTCGGTCCAGGCGATGGGCAGCTCCACCGTGCCGTCGCGGGCGGTGATCCCCATCTCGTGGGCCAGCCGCCGGATCGTGTCGGCGCCGATGCCGGTGATGCCCTCGGCCCACTCGGGGGTGTAGCGCTCGACCCGCTCCTTGAGGAGCTGGAAGGCGGGCTTGACCGGGGTGCCGTCGGGGAGGCGGAATCTGCCGAGCAGCCGCGGGTCGGCGCCCTCGCTGTGGGTCGGCACCGGCCGGTCGCGGAGGCGGTCCCACCAGAGCTTGTTCTGGGGGTCGAAGCAGCCCTCCTCGGGGGGGACCTCGAAGCGCACGAAGAGGCCGTACTCGGCGCTCGCCTCGTCCTGGTTCACCAGCTGCGCCGCGTTGGTGTAGCGCACCAGGAAGTCGCGGTCGTAGAGGCCGAGCCGGACGAGCTCGTGGATGAGGGCGAGCAGCAGCGCGCCGTCGGTGCCGGGCCGGATCGGCACCCACTCGTCGGCGATGGCGGCGTAGCCGGTGCGCACGGGGTTGATGGCGATGAAGCGCCCGCCCGCCCGCTTGAAGCGTGAGATGGCGATCTTGAGGGGGTTGGCGTGGTGGTCCTCGGCGGTGCCGAGCATCACGAACAGCCGCGCCCGCTCCAGGTCCGGGCCGCCGAACTCCCAGAACGAGCCGCCGATGGTGTAGATCATCCCCGCGGCCATGTTGACCGAGCAGAAGCCGCCGTGGGCGGCGTAGTTGGGGGTGCCGAACTGGCGGGCGAAGAGCCCCGTGAGGGCCTGCATCTGGTCGCGGCCGGTGAAGAAGGCGAAGCGCTTCGGGTCGGTGGCGCGGATGCGCCCGAGCCGCTCGGCCAGCATCTCCATGGCCTCGTCCCAGGAGATGGGCTCGAAGGCGCCCTCGCCGCGCTCGGCCCCGTCGCGGCGGCGCAGCGGCTGGGTCAGGCGCGCCGGCGAGTACTGCTTCATGATCCCCGACGCCCCCTTGGCGCAGATCACGCCCTGGTTGAGGGGGTGGTCGGGGTTGCCCTCGATGTAGCGCACCATGCCGTCGCGCAGGTGCACGCGGATGCCGCAGCGGCAGGCGCACATGTAGCAGGTGGTGTGGCGGATCTCGTCGCCGGGGGCGGCGGGCCGGGGCTGGGCGGGCATGGGGGCTCCTGGTGCCGACGTGACGGGGGGCGAGTCTGCCTCCACGGCCGCCGCGCCGCGAACGGATTTGTTCTATCGGGACATCGGCGCGGCCTATGGCGTGCTGCGGCGCAGCAGACCCCGGCCGCCGCGGGGGCGGCTACAATGGCCGCGGCTTTCGCAACCATTGGGGCAACAGGGGGACATCATGAAGGCACGTCATCTCGCCGCGCTGCTGCTCGGTGCGGCCGCCCTCGGGGTGCGGGCGCAGGGGCTCGACATCAGCCTGAGCGACGATGCGGTGCGCGCCGCCTACACCAGCGCGGTGGCCGCGAGCAGGCTCGGCAACGCCCAGTGGAACATCGGCCTCATCGCCAACGACGGCGACGACGCCCTCGCCCACGGCGGCCTCGAGGTGGTGGGCGATCCCGCGCCGGGGTCGGGCTTCACCGCCGCGGCGGGGCTGCGCGCCTACCTCGGGACCGCGGGGGACCAGGACGTCCTCGCGCTGGGTCTCGGCGGGCGGCTGCGCTACGTCTTCCCCGCCGCCAACCGCTTCGCGATCCAGGCCGAGGCCTTCTACGCGCCGGGGATCGTCTCCTTCCTCGACAGCGACGGCCAGTCCGACTTCTCGATCCAGGGCGAGTACGAGATCCTGCGCACGGCCATCGTCTACCTCGGCTACCGGCGGGTGCGCAGCGAGCTGGAGGCCCATCGCGACGTCGACGTGGACAAGGGCGGCTACTTCGGCCTCCGCCTCATCTTCTGAGCGTGGCAGCGCCGGCGCGGTCCCCGTGGGCGTCGAGACCGAGCTGAAGCTGCGCTGGGCGGGCGCGGGGACGCCGACGCCGCAGGCGGTGGCGGCGCCGGACTGGCCTGCGCCGCGCCGCCGGCGCCTCGTCAGCGTCTACTACGACACCCCCGAGGGCGCGCTTTGGCGGCGCGGCGTCGCCTGGCGGGTGCGCCGGGCCGGCCGCACCTGGCTCCAGACCGTCAAGTGGCGCGGCGAGCAGCAGGCGGCGATGGCGGTGCGGCGCGAGGTGGAGGTCCCGCTGGCGGGGCCGGAGCCTGCGCCCGAGCGGCTCCCGCCCGAGGCCCGGGCGGTGGTGGCGGCGGTCGCGGGGCGCGCGGGGCCGGTGTTCGAGACCCGGTTCGAGCGCTGGACCTGGCGCCTCGCCCCCGAGCCCGGGCTCGAGGTGGAGCTTGCCCTCGACCTCGGCGAGCTTCGCGCCGGCGCCGCCCGCGAGCCCATCGCCGAGCTCGAGATCGAGCTCCTGCAGGGTCCGCCCGAGGGCCTCTACCGCGTCGGGCGCGCCCTCGCCGCGAGGCTGCCGCTGGCCCTGGGGCACGCGAGCAAGGCCGAGCGGGGCTACCGGCTCGCGGGCCTTGCGGCGGAGGCGCCGGCGCCGGCGCCGTGGAGCCCGCCGGCGCTGGACCGGGAGGCCGACGCCGCCGAGGCGGGGCGGATCCTCACCCACGATCTCGCCCGCCACCTCGACGCCCACCTCGAGGCCGCCCTCGCCGGCGACGCCGAGGGCCTGCACCAGGTGCGCCTCGCCCTGCGCCGGCTGCGCACCCTGCCGCGGCTGCTGCCGGTGGCCTGGGCGGAGGACGAGGCGCTGGCGGACGACCTGCGCGCGCTCGCCCGGGCCACCGGGCCGCTGCGCGACCTGGACGTCCTCGGCGAGGCCTGGGGGGCGGTGGCGGCGCGCTGCCCCGGCCTGCCCGGGCCCGGGCCGGGGTTCGAGACCGCCCGCGCCGAGGCCCGGGCCGCGGCCCGGGCGGCCCTCGGCGGCCCCGCCTCAGCGCGCGCGGTGCTCGGCCTCATGGCCGCGGGGGAGGCCGCCCGTGCCGGTCCCTGGCGCCGGCACGGTGCGCGCGTGCTCGAGCGCCTGCACCGGCAGGTGCGAAACCGGGGCGGAGGCTTCGCGCGCCTCGGCCCCGAGGATCGCCACCGCCTGCGCATCGCGGTCAAGCGGCTGCGCCTTGCGGCCCAGCTCGTGGCCGGGCCCGAGCCGCGCGGGCGTGCGCGGCGCTACCTGCGGCGGTTGACGCGGCTCAACGAGGCCCTCGGCGCGCTCCAGGACCTCGCCGTGCAGCGCGGGCTGGCGGCGCGCATCGGCGCGGGTGCGCCCCTTTGCGCCTGGCTCGAGGGGCGCGCGGAGGGCTGGGAGGCGGCGGCGCGGCTGGCCTGGCGGCGCTGGCGCGAGGCCGCGCCCTTCTGGGACTAGCCGTGTTCGAGGCCGCCGAGCTCGGGCGCAAGGTGGCGAAGGCGGAGTTCCGCCGGCGCGAGGCCGGCCTGCGCCTGGAGCTGCTGGAGCTGCAGCAGGCGCTGCGCGGTGCGGACTTCCCGGTGCTCGTGCTCTTCGGCGGAGTGGACGGCGCCGGCAAGGGCGAGATCGTCAACCTGCTCAACGCCTGGATGGACCCGCGCTGGATCGTCACCGAGGCCTTCGGCGAGCCCTCGGACGAGGAGCGCGAGCGTCCCCCCTACTGGCGCTATTGGCGGGCACTGGCGCCGCGCGGGCGCATCGGGCTCTATCTCTCGGCGTGGACCTCGCCGCCGCTGCTGGCCCGCGCCTACGGCGAGCTGGACGTGGCCGCCTACGACGAGGCCCTGGAGCGCATCGCCGCCTTCGAGCGCACCCTGGCCGAGGACGGCGCCCTGATCGTCAAGTTCTGGCTCCACCTCGGCCGCGAGGCACAGAAGCGGCGCTTCCGCAGGCTCGAGAAGGACCCGCTGACGCGCTGGCGGGTCACGGAGCGGGACTGGCGCCACTGGCGGATGTACGACGACTTCGTCGCCGCCGCCGAGCGGCTGATCCGGCGCACCGACGCCCCGGACGCCCCCTGGCACGTGGTGGAGGGGACGGACCTGCGCCATGCCGCCCTGACCGTGGGCGAGACCCTGCGCGATGCCATGCGCCGGCGGCTGGAGACGCCGCCGACGGCGCCGTCGCCGCCTCCGCCCGCGCCCGATCCCGGGCCCACGGTGCTGTCGCGGATCGATCTCGGCCGGCGGCTCGACAAGGCCCGCTACCGCCGCGAGCTCGCCCGCTGGCAGGGGCGGCTGGCCGAGCTCGGGCGCGAGGCGGCGGTCGCAGGGGTGTCGACGGTGGTGGTCTTCGAGGGCTGGGACGCCGCCGGCAAGGGCGGCGCCATCCGCCGCCTCACCGCCGCCCTCGACGCCCGCCGTTACCGCGTCGTCCCCGTCGCCGTCCCCACCGACGAGGAGCGCGCCCACCACTACCTGTGGCGCTTCTGGCGCCACCTGCCGCGCGCCGGGCGGATGGTGATCTTCGATCGCTCCTGGTACGGGCGGGTCCTGGTGGAGCGCGTCGAGGGGCTCGCCCCGCCCGAGGCGTGGCGGCGCGCCTACGGCGAGATCAACGACTTCGAGGAGCAGCTCGTGGAGCACGGGACGGTGCTGGTCAAGCTCTGGCTGCACATCAGCGACGAGGAGCAGCTTCGCCGCTTCCGCGAGCGTGCCGAGACCCCCCACAAGCGCTGGAAGCTCACCGACGAGGACTGGCGCAACCGCGAGCGCCGCGCCGACTACGAGCGCGCCGTGCACGAGATGGTGCAGCGCACCAGCACCACCGCGGCGCCGTGGACCCTGGTCGCCGCCGAGGACAAGCGCCACGCCCGCGTCGAGGTACTGCGAACCGTGTGCGGGGCGCTGGCCCGGCGCCTCGAGGGCTGAGGCCGCCGGTCAGGCGCCGCGCACGACGCGCCGGGCCCGGCTGCCCTGGGATCGCGGCGTCGGCCGGGCGAGCCGCTCCAGCAGCAGCACCTGCGCCGCGCGCGGCCGCTGCCGCCCCGGGCGCAGGCGGCGGTAGCTGCCGTCGGGCAGGAGCTCCCAGGCCTGGGTGTTGTCGCGCAGGTACACCGCCAGCCCCTCCTCCCAGACCCTGCGCCGCAGGGCCTCGTCCTCCACCGGGAAGCAGGTCTCGACGCGGCGGAAGAAGTTGCGGTCCATCCAGTCGGCGCTGGAGAGGTAGAGGGCGGGGTCGCCGCCGTTCTCGAAGTAGAAGACCCGGTGGTGCTCGAGGAAGCGGCCGAGGACGGAGCGGACGCGGATGCGCTCGGAGACCCCCGCCACGCCCGGGCGCAGGCAGCAGATGCCGCGCACGATGAGGTCGATCTCGACCCCGGCCTGCGAGGCCTCGTAGAGGGCGCGGATCACCTGCGGCTCCACCAGCGCGTTCATCTTGGCGACGATGCGCGCCGGACGCCCGGCGCGGGCGTGCTCGGCCTCGCGGCGGATGTGGCCGAGGATGGCGCCGTGGAGGGTGAACGGCGCCTGCAGCAGCTTGCGCAGGCGCACCGCCCGGCCGAGGCCGGTCAGCTGCTGGAAGATGCGCTGCACATCGTCGGTGACGGCCGGGTCGGCGGTGAGGAGGCCGAAGTCGGTGTAGGCCCGCGCCGTGCGGGCGTGGTAGTTGCCGGTGCCGAGGTGCGCGTAGCGGCGCACGGCGCGCCCCTCGCGGCGCACGATGAGCAGCATCTTGGCGTGGGTCTTGTAGCCGACGACGCCATAGACCACGTGGGCGCCGGCCTCCTGGAGGCGGGTGGCGAGGTCGATGTTGGCCTCCTCGTCGAAGCGCGCCCGCAGCTCCACCACCACCGCCACCTCCTTGCCCGCGCGCGCAGCCTCCAGCAGCGCCTCCACGATCGCCGAGTCCTCGCCCGTGCGGTAGAGGGTCTGCTTGATGGCGAGGACGTCGGGGTCGGCGGCGGCGCGGCGCACCAGCTCCTGCACCGGGGCGAAGGACTCGTAGGGGTGGTGCAGGAGGATGTCGCCGCGGCGGATGGCCTCGAAGGGGTCGCCGTCGCCGGCCAGCGCCTCCGGCACGCCGGGGGTGAAGGGCGGATACTTGAGATCCGGGCGGTCAACGAGGTCGGGCAGCGTCACCAGCCGGTTGAGGTTGACCGGACCGTTGACGCGGTAGAGGTCGTCGGGCCCGAGCGCGAACTGGCGCAGGAGGAAGCGCGCCATCGCCGGCGGGCAGTTGTCGGCGACCTCCAGGCGCACGGCGTCGCCGTACTGGCGCGAGGGCAGCTCGCCGGCGAGCGCGCGCAGCAGGTTGTCCACCTCCTCCTCGTCGACGAAGAGCTCGCTGTTGCGGGTGACACGGAACTGGTAGCAGCCGGTGACCTCCATGCCCGGGAAGAGCTCGTCCACGTGGGCGTGGATCACCGAGGAGAGGAAGACGAAGTCGTAGGGCGCCTCGGCGACGCCGGCGGGCAGCTGGATCAGCCGCGGCAGCGAGCGCGGCGCCTGCACCACGGCGATGCCCGCCCGGCGCCCGAAGGCGTCCTCGCCCTCCACCGAGACGATGAAGTGCAGCCCCTTGTTGAGCACCCGCGGGAAGGGATGGGCGGGGTCGAGGCCGATGGGGGTGAGCACCGGCAGCACCTGGCGCAGGAAGTGGCGCCGGATCCAGGCCGCCTGGCGCGGGTTCCACTGGTCGCGGCGCAGGAAGCGGATGCCCTCGGCGGCGAGCGCCGGCAGCAGCGACTCGTTGAGGACCCGGTACTGCTCGTCGACGAGGGCGTGGGCGCGCTCGGCGATGCGGGCGAGCTGCTCCTGGGGCGTGAGCCCGTCCGGGCCCGGCTGCACCGCATCGTGCGCCGCCTGCTGCTTGAGGCCGGCGACGCGGATCTCGAAGAACTCGTCCAGGTTGCCCGAGCAGATGCAGAGGAAGCGCAGCCGCTCGAGCAGCGGCACCTCCGGGTCGCTGGCGAGCGCCAGCACCCGGCGGTTGAACTCCAGCCAGCTCAGCTCGCGGTTGATGTAGAGGGCCGGATCGGCGAGGTCCGGTGCCGCCCCTGCCCCGTCCGCGGCCTCGCCCACCGGCTCAGCCCTCGCGCAGCCAGCGGGCCGCCTCGCGCGCGAAGTAGGTCAGGATGGCGTCGGCGCCCGCGCGCTTGATGGCGAGCAGCGACTCCATCACCACCGCGCGCTCGGCGAGCCAGCCGTTGGCGGCGGCGGCCTTGAGCATGGCGTACTCGCCGCTGACCTGGTAGACGAAGGTGGGGGCGCCGAACTGGTCCTTGATCCTGCGCACCACGTCGAGATAGGGCATCCCCGGCTTGACCATGACCATGTCGGCGCCCTCCTCGAGGTCGAGGGCCACCTCCCGCAGGGCCTCGTCGCTGTTGGCCGGATCCATCTGGTAGCTGTGCTTGCCGGCGCCGCCGAGGTTCGCGGCCGAGCCCACGGCGTCGCGGAAGGGGCCGTAGAAGCTCGAGGCGTACTTGGCCGAGTAGGCGAGGATGCGGGTGTTGACGTGGCCCTCCTCCTCCAGCGCCTCGCGGATCTCGCCGATGCGCCCGTCCATCATGTCGGAGGGGGCGACGATGTCGGCGCCGGCCTCGGCGTGGGACAGGGCCTGGCGCACGAGCACCTCGACGGTCTCGTCGTTGAGGACGTAGCCGTGCTCGTCCACGAGCCCGTCCTGGCCGTGGGTGGTGAAGGGATCGAGGGCGACGTCGGTGATGACGCCGAGCTGCGGCACCGCCTCCTTGAGGGCGCGCACGGCGCGCTGCACCAGCCCCTCGGGGTTGTAGGCCTCGGCGGCGTCCGCCGACTTCTTCTCCGGCGGCGTCACCGGAAAGAGGGCCAGGGCCGGGACCCCCAGTTCGGCCAGGGTCTCGGCCTCGCGCAGCAGCTCGTCGATGCTCATGCGCTCGATGCCGGGCATGGAGGGGACGGGCTCCCGCCGCCCCTCGCCCTCGAGCACGAACATGGGCTGGATGAGGTCGTCCACGGTCAGGACCGTCTCGCGCATGAGGCGGCGGGAGAAGTCGTCGCGGCGCATGCGGCGCATGCGCGTGCCCGGGAAGAAACCCCGGCTGGTGTCGATGCGGCTCACTGGCGTCCCCTCCGAAGGCGATGGCCTGCCGCCGCCATCATAGCCCAGCGCAGGGGCGGGGTGGGCTCACCCCGCAAGACCCAGCACCAGCGGCAGGGTCAGCACGGCGGCGGCGGTCTGGCCGGTGACGAGCCCCGCCATGAGGGCGCCGTCGCCGCCGAGCTGGCGCGCCAGCACGTACGCGCTGGGCGCCCCCGGCAGCGCCGCGAAGAGCACCGCCACCAGGGACGCCGGCTCCGGCACCGCGAGCAGGCGGCAGGCGGCGAACACCAGCGCCGGCATGAGGGCGAGCTTCGCCGCAAGGCCGAGGGCGAGGAGGCCGGGACGCTGGCGCACGGCGGCGAAGTCGAGGCCCGCCCCCACCGCGAGCAGGCCCAGCGGCAGCGCGGCGCGGCCGAGAAGCTCCAGCAGCGTCGCCGCCGCGGCCGGCGGCGCGACCTCGGCGAGGCGCAGGCCGATGCCGGCGGCGCAGGCGAGGATCAGCGGGTTGCCCGCGACCGCCCGCACGAGCCCGATGCCGCCGCTGCCGTAGCGGGCGAGCAGGGTGACGCTGAGGAGGTTGACCAGCGGCACCAGCACGGCGAGGGCGACGGCGGCGAGCCCCAGGCCCGCCTCGCCGAGGAGGGCGGCGGTGGCGGCGAGCCCCACGTAGGTGTTGAAGCGCACCGCCCCCTGGTAGAGGGAGGTGAAGGCGGGGCCGGGGACGCCGAGACGGGGGCGCAGGACGAGGAGCAGCGCGGTCATGGCGAGGACCCCCGCGGCGAGCGCCCCCGCCATGCGCGCCGCCCCGGCCCCCTCGAGCTCGGCCCGCGACAGGCTCAGCACCAGCAGGGCGGGGAAGAGGACGTAGTAGGTGAGACGCTCGGCCGGCCGCCAGAAGCCCTCGCCGGGGAAGCCGGCACGGCGCAGCAGATGGCCCAGGGCGATGACGAGGAAGAGCGGCAGGAGGGCGGCGAGGGCGGCGCTCACGGGCGGCGGCGCTCAGGATGCGCCGGCGGCGCGTTCCTCCTCGGGGGCGGCGGCGGGGGCGCGGAAGTCGCACGCCTTCTGCGGGCAGACCTTCTCGGTGCCGCGGCGCTTGGTGGTCTTCAGGGTCAGGATCGGCCAGCCGCAGGCCGGGCAGGCCTCCGCCAGCGGCGGGTCCCAGACCGCGTAGTCGCACTTCGGATAGGTGCTGCAGGAATAGAAGACCTTGCCGCGGCGCGAGCGGCGCTGGCGCAGCGTCCCCTCGCCGCACTGGGGACAGCTCACCCCGGTGTCCTTCGGCGGCTCGAGGGGGCGGATGTAGCGGCACTTGGGATAGGCGCTGCAGCCGACGAAGCGGCCGTAGCGGCCGCTGCGGACGAGGAGCTCGGCGCCGCACTCCGGACAGCGCTCGCCCTCCACCACCTGCGGCGGCGGCCGCTCCTCGCCCTCGAGATCCCGGGTGTAGTCGCAGTCCGGGAAGCCGCTGCAGCCGACGAAGCGGCCGCGGCGGCCGAGGCGGATCGCCAGCGGCCGCCCGCACTTGGGGCAGGCCTCGTCGAGGGCCTCCTGGGTGACGTCGGCGCGGCGCAGGCTGCGGTCCTTCTCCTCCACCAGGGCCTTGAACGGGCCCCAGAAGCGGCGCAGCAGCGGCACCCACTCCTCCTCGCCGCGGGCGACGGCGTCGAGCTCGTCCTCGAGGCGCGCGGTGAAGGCGTAGTCCACGTACTGGGGGAAGTGCTGGGTGAGGAAGCGGGCCACCACCCGGCCGAGGTCGGTGGGGCGGAAGCGGCGCTGCTCGAGGGTGACGTACTCGCGCTGCTGGAGGGTGGAGATGATGCTGGCGTAGGTGGACGGACGGCCGATGCCGTACTCCTCCAGCGCCCGCACCAGGCTCGCCTCGGTGTAGCGCGGCGGCGGCTCGGTGAAGTGCTGCCCGGCCTCGATGTCCTCGAGGCGCACCACCTCGCCCTCGGCGAGCGCCGGCAGCCGGCGGTTCTCGCCCGCCTCGGGGCGCTCGGGCTCGTCGCTGTCCTCCTGGTAGACGCGCATGAACCCGGGATCGGCGACGGTGGCGCCGGTGGCGCGGAAGACGCCGGCCTCGCCGGCGGCGAGCTCCACCGCCACCGTATGCAGGGTGGCGTGCTTCATCTGGCAGGCGACGGTACGCCGCCAGACGAGCTCGTAGAGGCGCAGCTGCTCGTCACTGAGGAAGGGGCGCAGCGACTCCGGGGTGCGCCGCACGGAGGTGGGGCGGATCGCCTCGTGGGCCTCCTGGGCGTTCTTGGTGCGGGTCTTGTAAATGCGCGGCCGGGCCGGCACCTGGTCGGCCCCGTACTGCTCGGCGATGTAGCGGCGCAGCTCCTCCACCGCCTCCCCGGCGAGGTTGACCGAGTCGGTGCGCATGTAGGTGATGAGGCCGACCCGCTCGCCGCCGATGTCCACCCCCTCGTAGAGCTGCTGGGCGATGCGCATGGTGCGCTGGGCCGAGAAGCGCAGCTTGCGCGAGGCCTCCTGCTGCAGGGTCGAGGTGGTGAAGGGGGCGGCGGGGTTGCGCCGCCGGTTCTTGCGCTCCACCGAGCGCACCCGGAGCCGGCCTGCGGCGGCCTCGAGCAGGCGCTGCCGGGCCGCCTGCGCGGTGGCCGCGTCGGTGATGGTGAACTGCTCCACCTTCGCCCCGTCCAGCCGCACCAGGCGGGCGGAGAAGGCCTCGCCGTCCTTGTCGGCGCGGGCCACCAGGGTCCAGTACTCGCGCGGCTCGAAGCGCTCGATCTCCTCCTCGCGCTCGACGATGAGGCGCAGGGCGGGGCTCTGCACGCGCCCCGCGGACAGCCCCGGGCGGACCTTCTTCCACAGCAGCGGCGAGAGGTTGAAGCCCACCAGGTAGTCCAGCGCGCGGCGCGCCTGCTGGGCGTTGACCAGCGGCATGGCGATGTCGCGCGGCTGCGCCATCGCCTCCTGGATGGCGCGCCGGGTGATCTCGTGGAAGACGACGCGATGCACCGCCTTGGCGTCGAGGGCACCGCGGCTGCGCAGCAGCTCCAGCAGGTGCCAGGAGATGGCCTCGCCCTCGCGGTCGGGGTCGGTGGCGAGGTAGAGGGCCTCGGCCCGCCGCAGGGCGCGGGCGATGGCCTCCACGTGGCGCGCGTTGCGCTCGATGGGCTCGTAGCGCATGCGGAAGTCGTGCTCGGGATCCACCGCCCCCTCCTTGGGGACGAGGTCGCGCACGTGGCCGTAGGAGGCGAGGACCTCGTAGTCCGGGCCGAGGTAGCGCTTGATGGTGCGCGCCTTGGCGGGGGACTCGACGACGACGAGCTGCCTGCCCATGGGATCTGCGCTGCCCCCCGCCGCTCAGTGCAGGGCCCCGCCGGGGAGCTGGTAGACGTAGTCGCGCATCCAGGCGTAGGCCGCCTCGCGTCCGGGCTCGCTGAACAGCACCATGAGCGCGACCCACTGCGCGGCCTCGCGCCCGAGGTGCGGCTCGTCCAGGGCCAGGAGGCGGTCGAGGACCAGCTCGCGGGTGCGGTGGTCGAGGACGCCGCGCTGCTCCAGATCCAGCAGCAGCCCCCGCGCCTCGAGGTCGAGCCGAGCCACCTCGGCCTCGGTGTAGATCCGGATCGCGCCCGGCGCCACCACCCCGGGCAGGCTCTCCTGGCGCTCGCCCAGCTCCTCGAGCCAGTCGAAGGCGCGCTCGATCTGCTCCTCGTCGAAGCCCTGCTCCTCCAGCTCCGAGCGTAGCGCCTCCTCGCTGGGCGGCTCCGCGGCGGGGGCCTCCATGTAGTGCTCGAACAGATAGACGAGGACGTCGAGGATGGTCTCGTTCATGCTTCCTGGCCGTGCCGCCGGGCGTAGAGGCCCCCGGGCGCCGATGATACCTGCCCCTCCAGCTCGAGGACGAGCAGCATGGAGGAAACCTCCTCGGGGGTCAATCCGGTGCGCTCCACCAGGAGGTCGATCCCGGCCGGCCCGTCGGCGAGGGCGGCGAGGAGCCGCGCGTAGGCGGGATCCCGCCCCGTGGGCGTCCCGGGGCGGTCGGCGGCGGGCGGTTGCGGTGCCGCCGCCGCGGCCCACAGGGGGCCGAGCTCCTCGAGGATGTCGGCGGCCTCCTCCACCAGCTTCGCCCCCTGGCGGATGAGGGCGTGGCAGCCCCGCGCCAGGGGGTTGTGGATGGAGCCGGGGACGGCGAAGACCTCGCGCCCCTGCTCGGCGGCGAGCCGCGCCGTGATGAGCGAGCCGCTGCGCGCCGCCGCCTCCACCACCAGGGTGCCGAGGGCGAGGCCGGCGATGATCCGGTTGCGCCGCGGGAAGTGGTGGGGCCGCGGCGGCGTCCCCGGCGGGAACTCCGAGACGAGCAGGCCGCGGCGGGCGATCTCGCGGGCGAGCTCGCGGTGGCTTGCGGGGTAGACGCGGTCGAGCCCGGTGCCGCAGACCGCCACCGTGGCCCCGCCCGCGGCGAGGGCGCCGCGATGGGCCGCCCCGTCAATGCCGAGGGCGAGGCCGCTGGTGACGGCAAGGCCCGCGCCGACGAGAGCACGGGCGAAGGCGGCGGCGTTCTCGCGCCCGCCCGGGGTGGGGTTGCGGCTGCCGACGATGGCGATCTGGGGGGCTGCGAGCAGCGTCGCCTCACCGTGGAGCCACAGCGCCGGAGGCGGGTCGGGGATGGCGGCGAGCAGCGGCGGATAGGCGGTCTCGCCGAAGAGGACCAGACCCCGTGCCGGATCGGCCTCGAGCCAGGCGCGATCGGCGGCGATGCGGTCGGGATCCGGCCGCCCCAGGTGGGCGATGGCGGCGTCGGCGAGGCCGCACTCGGCGAGTGCCGCCTGCGGGAGCGCCGTCACCGCCGCCGCGTCGCCGCCGGCGCGGGCGAGCGCCGCCGCCAGGGCCGCAGCGCTCAGGCCCGGGGTGCGGGCGATCCAGACCCGGGCCTCGGTCGCCCGCAATCCCTGCGGGGCGGCCACGGGGCGGTCAGGGGGCGGTGACCGGATCGAGCACGTGGATGGGGCGCTCGGCCTCCATGACGAGGGCGTAGCTCACGCGCTCGAAGGGGCGGAAGACCATGACCAGGCCCGAGCGCTCGTCGGGCAGCCGCACGGTCTCGCGCGGCTCGGGGCTGACCACGTCGCGCACGGTGCCCCCGGCACGGTGCACGGCGAGCACGTGCCCGGCCTCGATGCCGTCGGTGCGGCCGAGATCGAGCACCACCACCTGGTACTGGCCGATCTGGGAGACGCCGTCGACCACCGCGATGATGCGCCCGCGGGTCCCGCGCGGCGGGGCGTGGGGATAGAAGGTGTCGGCGCTGCGCTCCTCGCCCACGGGCAGGAGGCGGTCGCCGATCAGGGCCTCGCGCACGGTGTGGGTGAGCACGAGCGTGGCCGGGTCGCCCACCCGCTGCAGCGCGGCGGTCCCGACGAAGAGGGCCTCGTGGCCGAGGATCTCGCCGGTGTCGGGGTCGGTGAAGGTGCGGCCCGGGCGGTAGACGCCGTAGCGCAGCCTGTCCGTGGGCGGGATGCTGCGCACGTAGATGCGGTTGCCGCTGCCGTTGACGAGGTGGCCGTCGAGGCTCTCGACGATGTACGGGGCGCGCTCGAGCTCCTCGCGGCTCAGCACCACCCGCGACTCGTCCAGGAACTGGCGGACGGCCTCGAAGGGGATGGGCGGGATGGCCTCGCGCAGGGGGGTCGCGCGCACCCGCGGCGAGAGCTTCACCGTCGGCCGACCCCGCCGCACCGTGAGCTGCGGGCGCCCCTCGGCGTCGAAGCTCAGCAGGATCTCGTCGCCGGGGTAGATCAGGTGGGGGTTGGCGATCTGGGGGTTGATGTGCCAGATGTCGGGCCAGCGCCAGGGGTCGCGCAGGAAGCGGCTGGCGATGTCCCAGAGGGTGTCGCCGCGGCGCACCACGTAGCGCTCCGGGTGGCCGTCGCGCAGGGCGACGGCGTCGCCTGCAGCGGCCGCCGCGCCGGCGGCGAGGAGGGCGAGGATCCAGCTCAGAATGCGTGCATGCATGCCCGGTCCCCCGGCGTCCTGTCGGGCGAGTGTAGGTCAAAACGACGGCCCCTCAAAGGCTCGCCTATAATGCCAACCCCGTGCAAGCTGTAGCACGGCGGTGGGGCCCGCGCCCGGAAGCGGTCCACACTTCGGCACCATCCACCCGCGGACAGACCATGGCCAAGCTGACGATCCTGCACTTCCCCGATTCGCGGCTGCGCAACCGCGCCGAGCCGGTGGAGCGGGTCGACGACGAGGTGCGCCGCCTCGTGGACGACATGTTCGAGACCATGTACGACGCGCCCGGCATCGGTCTCGCCGCCACCCAGGTCAACGTCCCGCGCCGGGTCGTGGTCATCGACGTCTCCGAGGCCCGCGACCAGCCCCTGTGCCTGATCAACCCCGAGATCCTCGCCGCCGAGGGCGAGGAGGTGAGCGAAGAGGGCTGCCTCTCGGTGCCCGGGGTCTACGAACGGGTGCGCCGGGCGGCGCGGGTGCGGGTGCGTGCCCTCGACCGCGAGGGCGCGCCCTTCGAGCTCGACGCCGAGGGGCTGCTCGCGGTGTGCATCCAGCACGAGCTGGATCACCTCGAGGGGCGGCTCTTCATCGACCGCCTCTCCGAGCTCAAGCGCGAGCGCATCCGCAAGCGGCTCGAGAAGCTGCGCCGCCAGACCATGTGAGGGCGATGGCGGCCTCTCCCCTGCGCGTGATCTTCGCCGGCACCCCGGCGTTCGCGGTGCCGAGCCTCGAGGCCCTGCTCGGGGCCGGCCATGCGGTGGTGGCGGTCTACACCCAGCCCGACCGGCCCGCCGGGCGCGGCCGGCGGCCGCGGCCGAGCCCGGTCAAGGAGGCGGCGCTGGCGGCGGGGCTCGCCGTGCGCCAGCCGCGGACCCTGCGCGATGCGGCCGAGCAGGCCGCGCTCGCCGCGCTCGGCGCCGACCTCATGGTGGTGGTGGCCTACGGCCTTCTCCTGCCGCCGCCGGTGCTGGCGGCGCCGCGGCTCGGCTGCGTCAACGTCCACGCCTCGCTGCTGCCGCGCTGGCGCGGGGCGGCGCCGATCCAGCGCGCGATCCTCGCCGGCGACGGCGAGACCGGGGTGTGCCTGATGCAGATGGACGAGGGCCTGGACACCGGCCCCGTGCTCGCCCGCGCCGCCACCCCCATCGGCCCCGAGGAGACCGCGGGCGAGCTCCACGACCGCCTCGCCGGCATGGGGGCGCGGCTCCTCGTGGAGGCGCTCCCGGCCCTCGCCCGCGGCGAGCTTGCGCCGGTGCCGCAGGACGAGGCGCAGGCCACCTATGCCGAGAAGCTCGCCAAGGAGGAGGCGGTGCTGGATTTTGCGCGTCCGGCCGAGGAGCTCGCGCGGCGGGTGCGCGCCTTCAACCCCTGGCCCGTGGCGGAGGCGCGGCTCGACGACGGCACGCGGCTGCGGGTGTGGCGGGCGCGGGCGCTGCCGGGGGGCGGCGGCGAGCCGGGGCGGGTCCTCGCCGCCGGGCGCGAGGGCGTCGACGTCGCCACCGGGCGGGGGGTGCTGCGCATCCTCGAGCTGCAGCGTCCCGGTGGGCGGCCGCTGGCGGCGGGCGACTTCGTCAACGCCCTGCCGCTCGCCGGGCGGCGCCTCGGTCCCGCCGCCGGCGCCGCGGTCGGGTGAGCGGGGCCGCCGCGGGGCGGACGGAGCAGGTGCGCGCCGCCGCGGCGCGCGTGGTGGCGCGCGTCGTCGGCGACGGCGTCTCCCTCGAGGCCGCGCTGCCCCCGGCGCGGGCGGCGCTCGGCGGGCGCGAGGGGGCGCTCCTGCAGGAGCTGGTCTACGGCACCCTGCGCTGGCAGCCGCGCTGGGCGGCGGTGGCGGCGCGGCTGATGCGGCGGGTGCCGAGGGGGCGCGACCTCGAGGTGGCGGCCCTCGTCTGGGTGGGTCTCTACGAGCTCGCCGAGCTCGCCACCCCGGCGCCGGCGGCGGTGGCGGCGGCGGTGGATGCGGCGCGCGCCCTCGGTCGCGGCTGGGCGGCGGGCCTGGTCAACGCCGTGCTGCGCCGCTTCCTGCGCGAGCGCGGGGCGCTGCTGGCGGCGGTGGAGGCCGACGAGGTGGCGCGCCTCGCCCACCCGCGCTGGTGGCTGCAGCGGCTGCGGCGGGACTGGCCGGCGCACTGGCAGGCGCTCGCGGTGGCGGGCAACCGGCGTCCGCCTCTGGTGGTGCGGGTGGCGGGGGAGCGGGCGGCGTGGCGGGCGCGGCTCGCCGCCGCCGGGGTCGACGCCCTGCCCCATCCGTACGCCCCCCAGGCGCTGGTGCTGCGCCGGCCGCTGGAGGTGACGCGGCTGCCCGGCTGGGCGGAGGGGGCGCTGAGCGTGCAGGATGCGGCGGCGCAGCTCGCCGTGCCCCTGCTCGCGGCGCGCCCCGGGCAACGGGTGCTGGACGCCTGCGCCGCCCCCGGGGGCAAGACCGGGCAGCTGCTGCAGTCCGTGCCGGGGCTGGAGGTGGTGGCCCTGGAGCAGGATGCGGTGCGCGCCGGGCGGCTGCGCGAGACCCTGGCGCGGCTGCGGGTGTCGGCCGAGGTGCGGGTCGCCGACGCCGCCGATCCGGGGTGCTGGTGGGACGGCCGCCCCTTCCACCGCATCCTCCTCGACGCCCCCTGCACCGGCAGCGGCGTGGTGCGCCGCCACCCCGACATCAAGCACCTGCGCCGGGCCTCGGACCCGGCGGCGATGGCGGCGCGGCAGCGGCGGCTGCTGGACGCCCTTTGGCCGCTGCTGGCGCCGGGCGGTATCCTCGTCTACGTCACCTGCTCGGTGTTCGCCGAGGAGAACCACGGCTGGCTGGGGCCGTGGCTGGCCGCGCGCCCGGACGCGCGCGAGCTGCCGGTGCGGGCCTCTTGGGGGCGGGCGCTGCCGGTGGGGCGGCAGGTGCTGACGGGAGAGGCGGGGATGGACGGCTTCTACTACGCGCGTCTGCGCAAGGAGGGCGCGGTCCCGGGGGGCGGGTCCTGATGCGCGCGCTGGCGCTGGTGCTGGCGCTCGCCGCGGCGCCGGCGGCGCCGGCCGCCGAGGCCCCGGGGGTGGTGGTGCGCCATGCGGACACCCGCCTCGTGGAAGAGGTCTACCGCCTCAGCGCCCGCATCGACTACCGCCTCTCCCCGGCCGCGGGCGAGGCGCTGGCCAACGGCGTGCCCCTCACCTTCGAGGTAACGGTGGAGGTGGTGCAGCCGCGGCGCTGGCTGTGGGACGAGACGCTCGCGACGGTGCGGCTGCGCAGCCGCCTGCGCTTCCACGCGCTGAGCGGGCGCTACGTGCTCGTCAACCTCAACAGCGGCGCCCGGCGCACGTTCCGCCGGCTGGAGGCGGCGCTGGCCGCGGCCGGCACCCTCGAGGCGGTGCCGGTGCTGGACCGGCGGCTGCTCGCCCCGGGCGGGCGCTACCAGGCGCGGCTGCGGGCGCGGCTCGACATCGAGGCGCTGCCGGCGCCGCTGCGCCCGCTGGCCTACCTGTCGCCGGGCTGGCGGCTGGCCAGCGAGTGGTACGCGTGGCGGCTCGAGTCCTGAGGCTGGCACGGGTCCTGGCGCGCCGGGGCCCGGCGCGATCGTGGGCGGCCGCGGCGGCGCTGGCGGCGGCGCTCCTCCTCGCCCTCCACCTCATGGGGCAGGCGACGGAGAACTCCGTCCGCTTCGGCCGCCTCTACTCCCTGCTGCTGGTGGTCAACGCCGGGGCGCTGTTTCTGCTCGCGGGGCTGGTGGTGGCGAGCGCGGCCCGGCTGCTGCGCCAGTACCGCGCCGGGGTGGTGGGCTCGCGCCTGACGGCACGGCTGGTGCTGGTCTTCGTCCTCCTCACCCTGGCGCCGGTGGCGGTGGTCTACTCCTTCTCGATCCAGTTCCTGCACCGGGGCATCGACAGCTGGTTCGACGTCCGCATCGAGGAGGCGCTGCGGGACGCGCTGGAGCTGTCGCGCTCGAGCCTCGATCTCTACGTGCGCGAGCAGCTGCGCCAGACCCGGGTCGCGGCCGCCGGCATCCCCGCCGCGGCGCGGCGCGAGGAGCTCGCCCTGGCGGTGGCCGAGGTCCGCGAGGCCCTGGGGGCGAGCGAGCTCACGGTGCTCGCGGGCGACGGCACGATCCTCGCAACGAGCAGCACCGATCCCACCGCCATCGTCCCCTCCCGCCCCCCGGAGGAGGTGCTGCTGCAGGTCCGCTCCGGACGCGTCTACGCAAGCCTCGATCCCGTCACCGAAGGCGATCTCTACGTTCGCATCGTCCTCCCCCTCGCGGCGGCGGGCGAGACGGGGCGCGACCGCCTCGTGCAGGCCCTCTTTCCGGTGCCGACGCGCATCGATGACCTCGCGGCGAGCGTGCAGGAGGCCTTCACCCGCTACCGCGAGCTCGCCTACCTGCGCCGTCCCCTGCGCCTGAGCTTCACCCTGACCCTGTCGCTGGTGCTGGCGGTGAGCGTGCTCGCGGCGATGGCGGCGGCCTTCTACTCGGCGCGGCGGCTGGTGCGGCCCATCCGCGACCTCGCCGAGGGCACGCGCGCGGTGGCGGCCGGCCACTACGACCGCCAGCTGCCGCGCACCAGCCGCGACGAGCTCGGCTTCCTGGTGCAGTCGTTCAACATCATGACCCGGCGCATCGCCCAGGCCAGCGAGCAGGCGCGCCGCAGCCGCGCCGAGCTGGAGCGGCAGAAGGCCTATCTCGAGGCGGTGCTCGGGCACCTCTCCTCGGGGGTGCTGGTGCTCGACGAGGGCGGCGGCATCCGCACCGTCAACCAGGCCGCGGCGCAGCTCCTCGGCATCCCCCTGCGGCGGCTGCACCGGGTCGGCCTCGCGGTGCTCGCGGCCGGGGAGCCGCGCATCGCACCGCTCGCCCGGCTGGTGGAGGCCCATGTCGCCGCGGACGACGAGGAATGGCGGGGGGAGTGCGAGCTCGTCGCCGGCGGCAGCCGCCAGATCCTGGTGGTGAGCGGGACCCGGCTGCCGCCGGCGGCGGGGGCGCCGGGGCAGGTGGTGGTGCTGGAGGACGTGACCGCGCTGGTGCAGGCGCAGCGGGAGGCGGCCTGGGGCGAGGTGGCGCGGCGGCTCGCCCACGAGATCAAGAACCCGCTGACCCCGATCCAGCTCTCGGCCGAGCGGCTCTGCCACAAGTACGCCCGCCGGCTGCCGCCGGAGGAGGCCGCGGCCCTGGAGCGCTACACCCAGACCATCATCCAGCAGGTGCGGGTGATGAAGGACATGGTGGACGCCTTCAGCGCCTACGCCCGCGCCCCGGATCTCGCGCTCGCCCCGGTGGAGATCGACCGCCTGGTGCGCGAGGTCTGCGACCTCTACCGGGGCGAGCGCCGCATCGCCACCCTGGAGGTGGTCACCGGGGGGCTGCCGCCGGTGGCGGCCGATGCCGCGCGCCTGCGCCAGGTCCTGCACAACCTCCTCACCAACGCCGCCGAGGCCCTCGAGGGGCGGGCGGACGGCCGCGTCCGGGTGGAGACGCGGCTGGTGGAGGAGGGCGGGCGGAGCTGGGCCGAGCTTGCGGTCTGCGACAACGGCCCCGGGCTGCCGCAGGGCCTCGCCGACCGCCTCTTCGAGCCCTACGTCACCACCAAGAAGGGCGGCACCGGGCTGGGGCTGGCCATCGTGCGGCGCATCGTGGAGGAACACGGTGGTAAGATCCGCGCCGAGGGCGCCCCCGGTGGGGGGGCGTGCATCCGCATCCGCCTGCCCGCGGAGGGGGGCGCGGCGGGCGCCGTCCGTCAGCAGGCATGAGCAAGGCCCACATCCTCGTCGTCGACGACGAAGAAGACATCCGCCGGCTGCTGCGGGAGATCCTCGAGGACGAGGGCTACAGCGTCGACGAGGCGCAGACCGCAGCGGAGGCCGACGCGGCGCGGCGCGCGCGCCGCCCCGACCTCGTGCTGCTCGACATCTGGATGCCGGACCTCGACGGGGTGACCCTGCTTCGCCGCTGGGTCGACGAGGGCGGCCTGCCCTTCCCGGTGATCATGATGTCGGGCCACGGCACCGTGGAGACCGCGGTGGAGGCGACGCGCCTCGGCGCCTACGACTACCTCGAGAAGCCCCTCTCCATGAGCAAGCTGCTGCTCACGGTGGAGCGCGCCCTGGAGGCGGAGCGGCTGCAGCGGGAGAACGTGGGTCTGCGCCGCCGGGCCGCGGTGGTGACCGAGCCGGTGGGGCGCAGCCTCGTGATGCAGCGGCTGCGCGAGCAGATCCGGCGCATCGCCGCCCACGGCTCGTGGGTGCTGTTCACCGGCGAGCCCGGCAGCGGCAAGGAGACCTGGGCGCGCTACCTCCATGCCCACAGCCCGCGGCGCGACGGTCCCTTCGTGGAGGTGGGGGTGGCCGCCATCGCGCGCGAGAACTCGGCGGTGGAGCTGTTCGGCCGCGAGGAGGGCGGGCGCATCCAGTACGGGCGCCTCGAGCAGGCCAACGGCGGCTCGCTGTTCCTGGACGAGGTGGCGGACATGGATCCGGAGACCCAGGCGCGCCTCGCCAGCGCGCTGGAGGGCGGCTCCTTCCTGCGCGTCGGCGGCGCCGAGCCGGTGACGGTGGACGTGCGCATCCTCGCCGCCACCCACCGGGACCTCGCCGCCGAGGTGCGCGCCGGGCGCTTCCGCGAGGACCTCTTCTACCAGCTCCACGTGGTGCCGGTGGCGGTGCCGCCGCTGCGCGAGCACCCGGAGGACATCCCGGAGCTGCTCGACTTCTACGTCGACCACTTCGTGCGCGAGGAGGGCCTGCCCTTCCGCCGCTTCAGTACCGCGGCCCAGAACCGCTTGCGCAACCACGACTGGCCGGGCAACATCCGCGAGCTCAGGAACCTGGTGCAGCGGCTGCTGATCCTCGGCGCCGGCGAGGAGATCGGCCTCGAGGAGGTGGAGGCCGCGCTCGGCGGCGAGGTGCAGCGCCCCGGGGCGGCGCTGCCCGAGGGGGTGACGCTGGAGGGGCCGCTGCGGGAGGCGCGCGAGCGCTTCGAGCGCGCCTACTTCGTCCACCAGCTGCGCCGCGCCGGGGGCAGTGTGGCGGAGCTTGCGCGCCGCACCGGCATGGAGCGCACGCATCTCTACCGCAAGCTGCGCGCCCTCGGCATCGACCCGCGGCGGGGGGCGGGCGCGGAGGACTGACGGGGCAGCATCGGGGGGGCCGTGAAGAAGATCGTCATCCTCGGCGCCGGCCAGGTGGGGTCGTCGGTCGCCGCCATCCTCTCCTCCGAGGGCAACGACGTCACCGTGGTCGACCGCGACACCGAGCGGCTGCAGGTGCTGCAGGACCGCTACGACCTGCGCACCGTCGCCGGCCACGGCAGCCACCCCAGCGTGCTGGAGCAGGCCGGCACCGCCGATGCGGACATGGTGCTGGCGGTGACCAACTCCGACGAGACCAACATGGTCGCCTGCCAGGTGGCGTACACCCTGTTCCGGACCCCGACCAAGATCGCGCGCGTGCGCGCCGCCGACTACCTGCGCCACCAGGAGGCGCTGTTCGCCCAGGAGGCGCTGCCGGTCGACGTCATCATCAGCCCCGAGAAGCTGGTCACCGAGTACATCCAGCGCCTCATCGAGCACCCGGGGGCACTGCAGGTGCTGGACTTCGCCGACGGCCGCGTGCGCCTCGTGGCGATGCGCGCCTACTACGGCGGGCCGCTGGTGGGCAAGGCCCTGCGCGCCCTGCGCGAGCACCTGCCCGAGGTGGACACGCGCGTGGCCGCCATCTTCCGCCGCGACAAGCCCATCCTGCCCGAGGGCGACACCGTCATCGAGGCCGACGACGAGGTCTTCTTCGTCGCCGCGGCGCCGGACATCCGCCGCGTCATGAGCGAGCTGCGCCGCCTCGAGCGGCCGGTGCACAACGTCCTCATCGCCGGCGGCGGTAACATCGGCACCGCGCTCGCGCGCCGGCTCGAGGACGACTACAACGTCAAGCTCATCGAGCGCGACCGCGGCCGCGCGCAGCGCATCGCCGAGGTGCTCGACCGCACCGTGGTGCTGCAGGGGGACGCCGCCGACGAGGAGCTGCTGCGCGAGGAGAACATCGACCACGTCGACGTCTTCTGCGCCGTCACCAACGAGGACGAGGCCAACATCCTCTCGGCGATGCTGGCCAAGCGGCTGGGGGCGCGCAAGGTGATGGCGCTCATCAACCGCCCGGCCTACGTGGACCTGGTGGAGTCGGGCCCCATCGACATCGCGGTCTCGCCCCAGCAGGCCACGGTGAGCGGCCTGCTCACGCACGTGCGCCGCGGGGACGTGGTCATGGCCCATCCCCTGCGCCGCGGCGCCGCCGAGGCCATCGAGGCGGTGGTCCACGGCGATCGCGCCACCTCGAAGGTGGCAGGGCGGCGGATCGACGAGATCCCCCTCCCCCGGGGCACCACCATCGGCGCGGTGGTGCGCGGCCATGAGGTCCTCATGGCCCACCACGACCTGGTCGTCGAGCCGGGCGACCACGTGATCCTCTTCCTCGTGGACAAGCGGCGGGTGCCGGAGGTGGAGCGGCTCTTCCAGGTCAGCGCCACCTTCCTCTGAGACCGTGCATCCGGCCGCGATCGCCAAGGTGGTGGGCATACTGCTGACACTGTTCAGCGGCTCCATGCTGCCGCCCGCGGGGATCGGGCTCCTCTACGGGGACGGCGCGGTGCAGCCCTTCCTCATCGCCTTCCTCGTCCTGCTCGGGCTCGGGCTCGCCCTGTGGCTGCCCTGCCGCCGCACCCCGGCCGAGCTGCGGGTGCGCGACGGCTTCCTCGTGGTGGTGCTCTTCTGGAGCGTCCTCGGCGCCACCGGGGCGGTCCCGTTGATGCTCGCGGAGCGGCCCCATCTCGACCTCGTCAACGCCGTCTTCGAGTCGGTCTCGGGCCTGACCACCACCGGGGCGACGGTGCTCACCGGGATCGAGGAGCTGCCGCGGGCGGTGCGCTTCTACCGCCAGCAGCTCCAGTGGCTGGGGGGGCTGGGCATCGTCGTCGTCGCGCTCGCCGTGCTGCCGATGCTCGGGGTGGGCGGGATGCAGCTCTACCGGGCCGAGACCCCGGGGCCCATGAAGGACACCAAGCTCACGCCGCGCCTGGCCGAGACCGCCAAGGCGCTGTGGTACATCTACCTCGGGCTCACCGCCGCCTGCGCCCTCGCCTACCGGCTCGCCGGCATGGACTGGTTCGACGCCGTGGGCCACGCCTTCTCCACCGTCGCCATCGGCGGCTTCTCCACCTACGACGCCAGCATCGGCTACTTCGACAGCACCGCGGTGGAGCTGGTGGCCGTGGTCTTCATGCTTCTGGCCGGCATGAACTTCGCGCTGCACTTCGGCGCCGTGCGTCGGCGGAGCCTGCGCGTCTACGCCGCTGACCCCGAGGTGCGCGCCTACCTCGGCATCCTCGCCGCCAGCGCCGCGGTCTCGGTCCTCTTCCTCTACGCCAGCGGCACCTTCGACCGCTTCCCCGACGCGCTGCACCACGGCGTCTTCCAGGCCGTCTCCATCGGCACCACCACCGGCTTCACCACCCACGAGTACTTCACCTGGCCGGGCTTCCTGCCCGTGATGCTGATCCTGACCAGCTTCGTCGGCGGCTGCGCCGGCTCCACCGGCGGCGGCATGAAGGTGATCCGCTGGCTGCTCCTCTACCACCAGGGGCGGCGTGAGATCCTGCGCCTGATCCACCCCGCCGCGATGGTGCCGGTGAAGGTGGGCGGGCGGGTTTTGCCGGAGTCGGTGATGGGTGCGGTGTGGGGCTTCTTCGCCGTCTACGTGGTCACCTTCGCCGTGCTCATGCTGGCGCTCATGGCCACCGGGCTCGACCAGGTCAGCGCCTTCTCCGCGGTGGCCGCCACCCTCAACAACCTGGGCCCGGGCCTCGGCGAGGTGGGGGCCCACTTCGGCACCGTCGGCGACGCCGGCAAGTGGATCCTGATCCTGGCCATGCTCCTCGGGCGGCTCGAGATCTTCACCTTCCTGGTGGTGATCACGCCGGCCTTCTGGCGGCGCTAGGGCCGATGGTGCGGGTCGGCGCCATCCGCTACGTCCTCGGGGCCCTGCTGAGCCTCTACAGCCTGACGCTGCTGCCGCCCATCGCCGTCTCGCTGGGGTTCGGCGACGGCGAGGCCCGCCACTTCCTCCTCACCCTCGCCCTCACCGCGGGGGCGGGCCTTGCCCTGTGGCTTCCGGTGTGCCGCCGCCGGGTCGAGCTCGGCCGCCGCGAGGGCTTCCTGGTGGTGGTGCTCTTCTGGACCACCCTCGGCGTGATCGGCTCGCTGCCCTTCCACTTCAGCCCCCACCTGGGTTTTACCGACGCCGTCTTCGAGGCCCTCTCGGGCTTCACCACCACGGGGGCGACGGTGATCCGGGGCCTCGACGGGCTGCCGCCCTCCATCCTCTGGTACCGGCAGCAGATCCAGTGGCTCGGGGGCATGGGGATCGTGGTCCTGGCGGTGGCGCTCTTCCCCATGCTCGGCGTCGGCGGCATGCAGCTCTACCGGGCCGAGACCCCGGGGCCCATGAAGGACGAGAAGCTCACCCCCCGCATCGCCCACACCGCGCAGTCCCTGTGGCTTATCTACGTGGGCCTGACGGT
Source organism: Inmirania thermothiophila (assembly GCF_003751635.1). Taxonomy (NCBI): domain Bacteria; kingdom Pseudomonadati; phylum Pseudomonadota; class Gammaproteobacteria; order Chromatiales; family Ectothiorhodospiraceae; genus Inmirania; species Inmirania thermothiophila. The sequence goes on along the minus strand of NZ_RJVI01000001.1, from coordinate 150,423 downwards.
GCTGTGCGCGCTCGCCTACCGGGTCGCGGGCATGGACTGGTTCGACGCCGTCGGCCACGCCTTCTCCACCATCTCCACCGGCGGCTTCTCCACCCACGACGCCAGCCTCGGCTACTTCGACAACCCCTGGATCGAGGCCGTCGCCGACGTCTTCATGCTCGCGGGGGCGCTCAACTTCGGCATCCACTACCTGGCCCTGCACCGCCGCCGCCCCGGGCTCTACCTGCGCGACCCCGAGGCGCGGGCCTTCCTCGCCGTCGTGCTTGCCGCGACGGCGCTGGTGGCGGTGCTGCTGGCGGTGCTCGGCCGCCACCCGGCGCCCGGCGAGGCCCTGCGCTACGCCCTCTTCCAGGTCATCTCGGTCGTCACCAGCACCGGCTTCACCACCGACGCCTTCGCCTCCTGGCCCTCGTTCCTGCCCATCTTCCTGATCTACATCAGCTTCATCGGCGGCTGCGCCGGCTCCACCGCGGGGGGCATGAAGGTGGTGCGCGTGCTGCTGCTGCTCAAGCAGGGGGTGCGCGAGGTGGGGCGGCTGGTGCATCCGCGCGGCGTGCTGCCGATCAAGCTCGGGGGGCACGTCATGAGCGAGACCGTGGTGGGGGCCGTGTGGGGGTTCTTTGCCCTCTACATGGCGGCCACCGCGACCCTGACCATGCTCATGGTGGCGGCGGGGCTCGACGTGCTCTCGGCCTTCTCCGCGGTGGCCGCCACCCTCAACGTCCTCGGTCCCGGCCTCGGCGAGGTCGCCGCCAACTTCGCCTCGGTCTCCACGGCGGGCAAGTGGGTGCTGATCCTCTCCATGCTGCTGGGGCGGCTGGAGCTGTTCACCCTGCTCGTGATCCTCTCGCCGGGCTTCTGGAGGGGCTGAGGCCGTGGGCGAGGACCGCCGTGCCCTGTGGGACGCCCGCTACCGGATGCGGGATCCGGCGCGGGCGCGCCCGGCGCGCGTGCTCAGCGAGAACCTGCATTTGCTGCCCGCGCGCGGCCGCGCCCTCGAGATCGCCTGCGGCTTCGGCGCCAACGCGCTGCTGCTCGCCGCGCGGGGCCTCGCGGTCACGGCCTGGGATCTTTCGCCGGTGGCCATCGCCGCCCTGCGCGAGCGGGCGGCGCTCGAGGGGCTGGCGCTTGCGGCCGCGGTGCGCGACGTCGTCGCCGAGCCGCCCCCGGCGCAGGCCTTCGATGTCGTCGTCGTGAGCTACTTCCTCGAGCGGGCGCTGTGTCCGGCCATCGCCGCGGCCCTGCGCCCCGGCGGGCTGCTCTTCTATCAGACCCACACGCGTGCGGGGGCGGGCCGGCGCGGGCCGCGCGACCCCGGCTTCCGCCTCGCCGACGGCGAGCTGCTGCGCCTGTTCCCAGGGCTCGTCCCCCGCGTCTACCGCGACGAGGGGGCGGTGGGCGACATGACGCAGGGGCTGCGCGGCGAGGCCTATCTGGTGGCCCAGCGCCTCCCCCCTCAGGCGCCGCCGTCGTCGAGCTCGCCGGAATAGTCGGTGGCGAGGACGGCGCGGGCGCGGGCGGCGTCGGCCGCGCGCACGCGCAGCTTGATGCCGCCGACGGCGATGCCGTAGAGCCAGTCGGTCTGCACCAGGTGCTCGTCGGCGAGCACCGCCTCGATGCCCTCGGCGCGCAGCCGCCCGAGCGCGATGTGGGCGTCGGGCATGGTGTCGAAGGTGGCGACGGTGACCAGCTCGTCGCTCACGCGCTGCGCCGAAGGCCGGCCTCGGCCCGCGGCGGTGCGCCCATGAGCGGGCGCATGGCCGAGAGGAGGCTGCGGAAGAGCCGCGGCTGCGCCTTCTCCTCCGCGGCGAGCAGGGCCTTCATGTGGGCGCGCCGGGTGGGCATACGGAAGCAGGCGGGGCAGGAGTCCGGCACCACCGGCAGGCCCGCGGCCTCGGCGAAGGCGGCGGTCTGGCGCTCGCGCACGTAGACCAGCGGGCGGATGACGCGCACGTCCCCGGCGTCGTTGAGGTAGTGGGCCTTCATGGTCTCGAGCCGGCCCTTGTCGAAGGCCGACATGAGGAAGCTCTCGGCGAGATCGTCCAGGTGCTGGCCGAGGGCGAGGACGTTGTAGCCGTGGCTGCGGGCGATGCGGTACATCACCCCGCGCTTGATGCGCGAGCAGAAGGCGCAGAAGGAGCCGCCCTCCTCCATGTGGTCGCGGGCGCGCTGGATCATGGGCTCGGCGTGGTAGTGCATGGGCAGGCCGAGGGCGGCGACGTAGTCGCGCAGGGGCGCGGGCTCGAAGCCCTCGATCTCGGGGTCGAAGGTGAAGACGCCGAGCCCGAAGCGCACCGGCGCGCGCCGGCGCAGGGCGAGCAGCACGTGCAGCAGGGTGAGGGAGTCCTTGCCGCCGGAGACCGCCACTAGGATGCGGTCGCCGTCGCGGATCATGTCGTAGTCGCCGATGGCGCGTCCGGCGAGGCGCAGGATCGACTTGGGCGGGGTCACGGCGTCCATGGCGGCACCTTAGCCCCGCCCCGCGGCGCCGGCAAGGGGGGGTGGTCTCAGCGCGGCTCGATGGCGCGCAGGTGGCGGCCCACCGCGAGCCACGAGCCGGCCAGCCCGAGGGCGGCGGCGACGGCGAGGAGGACGAGGCTCGCCGTGCCGTCCATCAGGCGCAGGGTGCGCTCGCTGCCGTAGAGGCCGGCGAGCTCGCCCGCCGGGCCGCGCAGCAGCCACAAGGCGCCCTGGACCAGGAGCCAGGCGATGACCCCGCCGGCGAGGCCGTACCACATCCCGCCGTAGAGGAAGGGCCGGCGCACGAAGGCGTCGCCCGCGCCGACGAGCTTCATCACCTCGATCTCCTGGCGGCGGTTCTGGATGTCGAGGCGGATGGTGTTGCCCACCACCAGCAGCACGGCGGCGGCGAGCAGCGCCCCGAGCAGGAGCACGCCCCGCCGCGCCAGGGCGAGCAGGGCATGCAGGCGGCGGAGCCAGGCGAGATCGAGCTGCGCCGCTTCCACCTCGGGCAGGGCGGCGAGGGCCTCCCGCAGCCGCCCGCTCCCCTCCGGGGTCGCCGCCTCGGGGCGGGGCGTGACCACCACCACCGCCGGCAGCGGGTTGTCCGGCAGGAGGTCCAGGGCGGCGCCGAGGCCGGAGTGGCGGCGGAACTCCTCGAGCGCCTCCTCGCGTCGGATGAGGCGCACCGAGGCCACCTCCGCGCGGGTGCGCAGCGCCTCGGCGAGGGCCGCGGCCTCCTCGTCCCCGACCTCGTCGCGCAGGAACAGCGAGATCTGGGCCCCGCTCTCCCAGCCCCCGAGCAGGGCGCGGGCGTTGTCGAGCAGCACGTAGAAGAGGGCCGGCAGCGCGAGCGCGATGCCGATCACCGCCGCGGTCATGAGGCTCGCAAGGGGCGTGCGCACGAGCCGGCCGAGGGCGCCGATGCCGGCCTGGGCGTGCCGCTGCGCCAGGCGCAGCGGCGGTGCGAGCCGCCGCGGGGCGGGGTCCGGCCGCCGCCGGGACCCGTTCACGCCGCCGCCCCCGGGCGGCCGTCGTCCACCAGCCGCCCGTGGTCCAGGCGGAGGATGCGCCGCCCGAGGCGGCGGATGAGCCCGAGGTCGTGGCTCGCCACCAGCACCGTCACCCCGACCTCGTTGAAGCGGCAGAACAGCGCCATGATCTCGGCCGAGAGCTCGGGGTCGAGGTTGCCGGTGGGCTCGTCGGCGATGAGCAGCGGCGGGCGCGCCACTACGGCGCGGGCGATGCCCACCCGCTGCTGTTCGCCGCCCGAGAGCACCACCGGGTTGAGCCGCTCCTTGCCGAGCAGGCCCACCTTGTCGAGGGCGGCGCGCACGCGGCGGGCGATCTCGCGGTGGCCGAGGCCGTCGATGACCAGCGGCAGGGCGACGTTGTCGAAGACGGTGCGGTCGTAGAGCAGCCGGTGGTCCTGGAAGATGATGCCGATCTTGCGCCGCAGGTGCGGGAGGCGCCGGCGCGGCAGGCGGGTGATGTTCTCGCCGTCGACCACGATCTGGCCGCGGGTGGCGCGCTCGATGCCCGCCACGAGCTTGAGCAGCGTGCTCTTGCCGGCGCCGGAGTGGCCGGTGAGGAAGGCCATCTCGCCGCGGGCGAGATGGAAGCTGACCTCGCTCAGGGCCTCGCCGCCGCCGGGGTAGCGCTTGCTCACCGCGTCGAAGCGGATCACCGCCGTCCCCCTCAGCCGTCCGCCACCGCCTCCCCCTCCCCGCCGGGATCGAGGATGGCATCGACGAAGGCCTCGGCGTCGAAGGGGCGCAGGTCCTCGGCGCCCTCGCCGATGCCGATGAACCGGATCGGCAGCGCGAGCTCGCGCGCGATGGCGAGCACGATGCCGCCGCGGGCGGTGCCGTCGAGCTTGGTCAGGGCGATGCCGGTCACGCCCACGGCGTCGTGGAAGCGGCGCGCCTGGGCGAGGGCGTTCTGCCCCGTGGTGGCGTCCAGCACCAGCAGCACCTCGTGGGGCGCGCCGGGGTCGAGGCGGGCCATGACGCGGCGGATCTTGCGCAGCTCCTCCATGAGGTTGTGCTTGGTGTGGAGGCGTCCGGCGGTGTCGGCGACGACGACGTCGATGCCGCGCGCCTTCGCCGCGGTCATGGCGTCGTGGATCACCGAGGCGGCGTCGGCCCCGGTGCCCTGGGCGACGACCGGCACGCCGTTGCGCTCGCCCCAGGCCTGGAGCTGCTCCACCGCGGCGGCGCGGAAGGTGTCGCCGGCGGCGAGCAGCACCCCCAGGCCCTCGTCGCGCAGGCGCCGCGCCAGCTTGCCGATGGTGGTGGTCTTGCCGACGCCGTTGACGCCCACGGTGAGGATGGTGAAGGGGTGCGCCTCGTCCGGGATCTCCAGCGGCCGCGCGCAGGGGGCGAGGATCTCCAGCATCCGCTCGCGCAGCACCGCCACCACCTCGTCGCCGCTGCGCGGGCGGCTGCGGCGCAGCGCATCCACCAGCTCCGTGGTGGCGGTCACGCCGACGTCGGCGAGGAGCAGCCGCGCCTCGATCTCCTCGAGGACCTCCTCGTCGACGCCGCGGCCGCGAAGTAGCGCCGCCAGCCCGCCGCCGAGGCCGCCGCGGGTGCGCGCCAGGCGCTCGCGCAGGCGCGCGAGGAGCCCCTGCCTCTCGTCCGCCCCGTCACGGGCACGGCGCTTTCGGAAACCGAACATCTCCGGACCGGTCGAAGGGTGGGTGTGCCCGCGGCCGTGGGCGGGCGTGCGCTATGCTACCACAGCCCCCGCGGGGGGCGGCGGAGGGAGGATCCGATGCACCGACGAGGGTGGGCGTGGCTGCTCGCCGCCTTCGCGCCGTGGGCGCTCGCGGGCGGCGTCGCCGAGTACCGGCTCGACAACGGGCTGAAGCTGCTGGTGAAGGAGGACCACCGCGCCCCGGTGGTGGTGTCGCAGGTCTGGTACCGGGTGGGCTCGAGCTACGAGCACGACGGCATCACCGGCATCTCCCACCTGCTCGAGCACATGATGTTCAAGGGCACGCCGGCGCATCCGGCGGGCGAGTTCTCCCGCATCATCGCCGAGCTGGGCGGGCGCGAGAACGCCTTCACCGGGCAGGACTACACCGCCTACTTCCAGACCCTGGCCCGCGACCGCCTCGAGGTGGCCTTCGCCCTCGAGGCCGACCGCATGCGCAACCTCCTCCTCCCCGAGGAGGAGCTGCGCAAGGAGGCGCAGGTGGTGATGGAGGAGCGGCGCCTGCGCACCGAGGACGACCCCCAGGCCTTCACCTACGAGCGCTTCAAGGCCACGGCCTTCCTCTCCGGGCCCCAGCGCATCCCTGTGATCGGGTGGATGGACGACCTCAGGCACGTCACCCGGGACGACCTCCTCACCTGGTACCGGCGCTTCTACGCCCCCAGCAACGCCACCCTGGTGGTGGTGGGCGACGTCGAGCCGGAGGCGGTGCGGGCCCTGGCGGAGCGGCACTTCGGCCCGGTGCCGCCGGCCCCGCCGCCGGCGGTCAAGCCGCGGCCCGAGATCCCGCAGACGGGGCCGCGGCGGATCACGGTGCGCCGCCCCGCGCGGGTGCCGCTCCTGCTCATGGGCTACAAGGTGCCGGCGCTGGCCCAGGCCGAGCCGCGCTGGGAGGCCTACGCCCTGGAGGTCCTCGCCGGGATCCTCGACGGCGGCGCCAGCGCCCGCCTCGCCCGCGAGCTGGTGCGCGGGCGCGAGATCGCGGCGAGCGCCGGCGCCGGCTACAGCCTCTACGACCGTCTGCCCACGCTGCTCGTGCTCGAGGCCACCCCCGCCCCCGGCCACGACGTCGCCGAGCTGGAGGCGGCGCTGCGCGCGCAGGTGCGCAGGCTGCGCGAGGAGCCGGTTTCGGACGAGGAGCTGGCGCGGGTCAAGGCGCAGGTGGTGGCGGCGGCGGTCTACCAGCGCGACTCGGTCTTCTACCAGGCGATGCAGCTCGGCATCGCCGAGACCGTGGGCCTCGGCTGGCGGGCGGTGGACGAGTACGTCCCCGCCGTGCGGGCGGTGACCGCGGCCCAGGTCCAGGCCGTGGCCCGCAGGTACCTCACCGACGAGGGGCTGACCGTGGCCGTGCTGGAGCCGCAGGGAGGGGCCGGCGATGGGCGCTGAGCTGCGGGCGGCGCTCCTCGCGCTGGCGGCGCTTCCGGCGCTGGCGGGCGCGGGGCCGCGCATCGAGCACTGGCGCACCGAGGGCGGCGTCCCGGTCTACTTCGTGCAGGCCCCGGAGCTGCCGATGGTGGACGTGCAGATCGTCTTCGACGCCGGCAGCGCCCGCGACGGCGACCGCCCGGGGCTCGCGGCGCTGACCGCCTCGCTGCTGGAGGAGGGCGCCGGGCCCTGGGACGCCGATGCGCTGGCGGCGCGCTTCGAGGGCCTCGGGGCCCGCTTCGGCGTCGAGGCCGGGCGCGACAGCGCCACCGTTTCCCTGCGCAGCCTCACCGACGCGGAGCTCCTCGCCCCGGCGGTGGAGACCCTGCGCGCGGTGCTCGCGAAGCCGCGCCTCGACCCCGGCGCCTTCGAGCGCGAGCGCCGGCGCATGCTGGTGGGGCTGCAGGCGGCGGAGGAGTCGCCGGGCGCGGTGGCCGAGCGCGCCTTCTACCGCGCCCTCTACGGCGACCACCCCTACGGCTCGCCGCCGGAGGGGACCCGCGCCTCGCTGGAGGGGCTGACGCCCGCGGACGTGGTGGCCTTCCACCGGCGCCACTACGTCACCGGCAACGCCCTCGTCGCCATCGTCGGCGCCCTCGACCGGCGCGGGGCGGAGCGGCTCGCGGCGCGGCTCGCCGAGGCCATCCCGCGGGGGCCTGCGGCGCCGCCGCTGCCCCCGGTGCCGGACCTTCCGGGGCCGCGGCTGATCCGCATCCCCCATCCCTCGACCCAGACCCACATCCTCGTCGGGGCGCCGGGCATCCGTCGCGACGACCCCGACCTCTTCCCCCTCTACGTGGGCAACTACGTGCTCGGCGGCAGCGGCCTCGTCTCGCGGCTGTCCGAGGAGGTGCGCGAGCGGCGCGGGCTCGCCTACAGCGTCTACAGCTACTTCCTGCCCATGCGTCGGCGCGGCCCCTTCCAGCTCGGGCTGCAGACGCGCAACGAGCGCGCCGAGGAGGCGCTGGGGGTGGTGCGCGAGGTGCTCGGGCGCTACCTGCGCGAGGGCCCGACGGCGCAGGAGCTGGAGGCGGCCCGGCGCGGCATCGTGGGCGGCTTCCCGCTGCGCATCGACAGCAACCGCAAGATCCTCGGCTACCTGACCCTGATCGGCTACCACGGTCTCGGCCTCGACTATCTGGAGCGCTTCACCGAGCGGGTCGAGGCGGTGACCGCCGAGCAGGTGCGCGAGGCCTTCCGCCGCCACCTCGACCCGGCGCGCATGGTCACGGTGCTGGTGGGCGGGGGCGCGGCGGGGGAGTGACGGGCCGGCCGGGGCGGGTGCGCATCGTCGGCGGGTGCTGGCGCGGCCGGCGCCTGCCCGTGCCCTCCGTGCCCGGCCTGCGGCCGACGCCCGACCGCGTGCGCGAGACGCTGTTCAACTGGCTGGCGCCGCGCATCGCGGGGGCGGCCTGCCTCGACCTCTTCGCCGGCAGCGGGGCCCTCGGGCTCGAGGCCGCCTCGCGCGGCGCCGCCCGCGTCGTCCTCGTCGAGCGCGACGCGCGCCTCGCGCAGGCCCTGCGGGCGCGCCTCGTCGAGCTCGGCGCCGAGGGCGTGGAGGTGGTCCGCGCCGATGTGCTGCGCTGGCTCGCGTGCACGCCCCCCGTGCCCTTCGACGTGGTCTTCGTCGATCCCCCCTACGCCGCCCGCCTGCAGGGGCCGGTGCTGGCGCGGCTCGCCCGCGGCTGGGTCCGCCCCGGGGGCTGGGTCTACGTGGAGCAGCCGCGGCAGGAGGCGCCGGCGGCGGCGCCGCCCGGCTGGCGGGTGGTGCGGGAGGGGCGGGCCGGCGCGGTGGCCTTCCGCCTCCTCGAGGCGGCCCTTGGGGCCGACGGCGGGGCCGTGCCATAGTAGGGGCACTGCGCGAACGGAGGGAGGCGCCTTGCCCGACGTCACGGTGGTCTATCCCGGGACCTTCGATCCCATCACCAACGGCCACACCGATCTCGTCCAGCGGGCCTCGCGCCTGTTCAGCCGGGTGGTGGTGGCGGTGGCCGCCAACCCCAAGAAGCAGCCGCTGTTCAGCCTCGAGGAGCGGGTCGCCCTGGCGCGGGCGGCGCTCGCCGGCATCGACGGGGTGGAGGTGTGCGGCTTCGACAGCCTCCTGGTGGACTTCGTCCGTGCCCGGGGGGCGCGGGTGATCCTGCGCGGGCTGCGGGCGGTGTCGGACTTCGAGTTCGAGTTCCAGCTCGCGAGCATGAACCGGCGGCTGGCGCCGGAGGTGGAGACCACCTTCCTCACGCCCGCCGAGCAGTACGCCTTCATCTCCTCCACCCTGGTGCGGGAGGTGGCGGCGCTGGGCGGCGACGTCACCCCCTTCGTGCACGAGGTTGTGGCCCGAGCCCTGCGTGCTAAAATGCCGTGAATGGGCTCATAAAGCCTTAGTTTGAGACGGTTTTTTCTGGTGGTGAACCGGGGGTGAAGCCATGGCCTTGATGATCACCGACGAGTGCATCAACTGCGACGTCTGCGAGCCGGAGTGTCCGAACAACGCCATCTCGCAGGGCGACGAGATCTACGTCATCGACCCCAACCGCTGCACCGAGTGCGTCGGGCACTACGACACGCCGCAGTGCGTGGAGGTCTGCCCCGTGGACTGCATCGTCAAGAATCCGGACTACGACGAGTCCCAGGAGGAGCTGATGGCCAAGTATCAGCGCCTCCAGGAGGAGACGGCCTGAGGCCGCGGCGCCCGCAAGGATCCCGCGACGGCCCCCGCGAGGGGCCGTCGCCGTTTCAGGGCTGGGTGAGCTTGATCTCGATGCGGCGGTTGCGGGCCCAGGCCTCGGGGGTGTCGGCGGGGTCGATGGGGCGGTGCTCGCCGAAGCCCGCGGCCACGAGCCGGTGCGCGGGGATGCCCTGGGCGGTGAGGAAGCGGACCACCGCGAGGGCGCGGGCGGTGGAGAGCTCCCAGTTGGAGGGGAACTCGGCGGTGTGGATGGGGCGGCGGTCGGTGTGGCCGTCGATGCGCAGCACCCAGTCGATCTCGGGCGGGATGCGCGCCGCCACGTCCTTGAGGGTCGCGGCCAGCCGCGCGAGCTGGCGCTTGCCCTCCTCGCGCAGCGCCGCCGAGGCGGTGTCGAAGAAGATCTCGGAGGCGAAGACGAAGCGGTCGCCGACGATGCGGATCCCCGGGTGCTCGCCCAGCACCTCGCGCAGGCGGCCGAAGAACTCCGAGCGGTAGCGCGCAAGCTCCTGCACCCGCCGGGCCAGCGCCAGGTTGAGCTTGCGCCCGAGCTCGGCGATCTCCACCTTCTGCCTCTCCATCGTGCCCTGGGCGAGGTCGAGGGCGGCCTCCAGCTCGGCGATCTGCGCCCGCAGGGCGGCGATCTGCTGGTTGAGCAGCGCCACCTGGTTGCGGGCCTCGGCCGAGAGGCGCTGCTCCTCGGCCAGCGCGCGGTCGCGGGCGGCGATCTCGGCGGCGAGCTCGCCGATGCGGATGTCGCGCCGCTCCACCTCGCGCTGGGCGAGCAGGGTGCGCTCCTCGGCCTCGGCGAGACGCGCCTCCAGCTGGCGGCTGCGCTCGCGCAGGGCGCCGAGGGTGCGGCCCCGCTCCTCGAGGGCGGCGGCGAGGATGCCCACGCGCCGCTCCAGCTCCTCGCGCACCTGCCGCAGGGCCGCGATGTCGGCCTGCAGGCTCGCGATCTCGCGCAGGCGCAGCTCGATGGTCTCGCGATCGGCGGCGACGGTGCGCTCGGCCTCGGCGAGGCGGCGCTCCAGCTCGGCGATGCGCGCCTCGGCCTGCTCGGCCCGCGCCGTGGTCAGGCGCAGCCGCCCGGCGAGGCGCTCGCGCTCGGCCAGGGTCGCCTGCAGGCGGGCCTGGACCTCGGCCAGGCTCTCCTCCAGCCCGGCGCGGCGCTCGCGCTCCAGGGCGAGGGTCTCGGCGAGCTCGGCGATGTTGCGCTGGAGGCGGTCGAGGGCGCGGTCGCGCGCGGCGATCACGCCCGTGAGGTAGAACTGCGCGAGGACGAAGAGCAGCAGCAGGAAGACGAAGACCAGCAGCACCGAGGCGAGGGCGTCGACGAAGCCCGGCCAGACGTTGACGCTGCGGCCGCCGCGGCGGGCGAGGGTGAACATGGCCGCCTCAGCCGTCGCGCCCGGCGAGGGTGCGGGCGAGGAGCCTCAGCTCGCCGCGCAGCGTCTCCACCACCGCCTCGCGCCCCCGCACCGTCTCCTCGGCGAGACGGGCCAGGCCGAGGTCGAGGTTGCGCAGGTGCTCGCGCGCGGCCTCGTCGGGCCCCCAGCGCTCGGCGGCCTCGGCGAGCCGCCCGATCATGGCCTGCAGCTCCGCCTGCTGCCGGGTGAGCCCCCGGATCACCTGTTGCTCCTCCCGCATGCGGTCGGCGAGCTCGGCCAGCCGCCGCGTCAGCTCCAGCAGCTCCTGGCGCGTGCCGGCGCGCTCCTCCTCGCTGCGGGCCATGAGCCGCTGCAGGGCCTCGAGGCTGTCGGCGCTGCGCTCGATGAGGGCCTCGAGGTAGGCCGGCAGCGGCTGCTCCGCCTCCAGCGCGCCGCTGGGCAGGTGGGTGAGCTCGGCGAGCCACTCCTCGAGGTCGTTGTAGAAGCGGTTCTGGGCGTGGCCCGCCTGCAGGTCCAGGAAGCCCAGCACCAGCGCCCCGCCGAGGCCGAAGAGCGAGGAGCTGAAGGCGGTGCCCATGCCCGCCAGGGGGGCCTGTAGGTTGGCCTTGAGCTGCTCGAAGACCGAGGCGAGCTCGCCTTCCACGGACAGGCCCGCAATCACCCCGGCGGCCGCGGAGACGGTGTCCAGCAGGCCCCAGAAGGTGCCCAGCAGGCCGAGGAAGACCAGCAGGCCGACGAGGTAGCGGGAGAGGTCGCGCTGCTCGTCGAGGCGCAGGCGGATGCCGTCGAGGAGGGCGCGCGCGGCCTGGGTGGAGAGCCTGGGCCGCTCCCGCTCGGCGAGCAGCCGCGCCAGCGGGGCGAGCAGGTGCGGCGCCGGCTGCGAGGTCACGCCCGCGCGCAGGCGTGCGAGCCACCGCCGCTCCGGGGCGAGCCCCAGGACCTGGCGGTACTCGAGGACGACGCCCACCAGGAGCACCGCGAGGATCATGCCGTTGAAGACGGGGTTGGCGAGAAAGGCGCGCTGCAGGGCGGGGAAGAGCGCGGTGGCCGCGGCCGCCACCGCCACCAGGAAGACGGACATCCAGTACGGGACGCGATCGCTCATCTGCGGCTCCCCCCAGGCCGGCCGACCCGAGGATAGCCGACCTCGCCGCGCCGTCGCCACCACCTTGCGCTGTGAGCAACCGGCGGTCCGGCCGGTCCTGCAGAGTGGAGGGGCGTGTCCTGGAGGAGAGGCGAGATGACCACGATGCGACATCCGATGACGGTGCGCGCCCTGCAGCTTGCCGCGGGGCTCGCGCTTGCGGCCTGGATGGGCGCCGGCGCCTGGGCCGCGGAGACCCTCACGGGGCGGATCAACGGCCTCGACTGCACCACCCGCGGCATCCAGTGCCCGGTGGACCGGCTCGACCCGCACGTGGCGGTGGAGCCGGACTTCGTGCTCGTGGTGGGGGACCGCTGGTTCTTCATGCCCAACGTGGACCGCAGCACCAAGGTCCGCCACGTGCTCGAGCGCGTCCAGGTGGTGGGCGAGCGCCATCCGCGCTACAACTCGATCCAGGTCGAGGAGATCCGGGTCGAGCGCGACGGGCGCTGGCACAAGATCTGGTCCCAGGAGGACGTCGAGCGCGAGCGCGCGGCGATCTACGACCGCAGTTCCTGAGCAGCACGGCGCGCAGCGGGGGGCGGCGGCGCCCCCCTTTCCCGCCGGGGAGGGTTTCGTGATCCGCAACCGTCTGGCAGGGCTCGCCGCCCTGCTCCTCGCCTTCTCGGGGCCGGCGGCGGCCGGCCGCTTCGGTCCGCCGCCGGGCGGCGGCGCGCCGGCCCCGCCGCTGGGGGCCACGGCCTTCCGCGGCGGGGCGCCGTCCGCCGGTCCCCGCATCGTCCACTTCTGGGCCACCTGGTGCGTGCCCTGCCGGCGGGAGCTGCCGGTGCTGGGGGAGGCGGTGCCGCGCCTCGCCGCCGCCGGTGTGGGCGTGGTGACGGTGGCGCTTCGGGACCACCCGGACGACCTCGCCGCCTACCTGGACGAGCTCGGGGTGGCGCTGCCCGTGCTCCTCGACGCCGACGGGCGCGACGCCGCATCCTGGCGGGTCCTGGGGCTGCCCAGCACCTTCGTGGTGGACGGCGCGGGGCGGGTGCGCGGGGTGCACATCGGCCCCCTGCCCTGGGAGGATCCCGCCGTGGGCGCCGAGATCGCCGCCCTCGCCGGGGCCGCGCCGGCTCAGGCCCCGTAGCCGCCGCCGCCGGGGGTCTCGATCACGAAGCGGTCCCCCGGCGCCATCTCCACCTCGGCGCAGCCGCCGAGGACCTCGATGCGGCCGTCGGCGCGCAGGACGCGGTTGGCGCCGCAGGCCGCGGCGCCGCCCCCTGCAAGCCCGTGCGGCGCCACCCGGCGCCGCCCGGACAGGATCGCCGCCCTCATGGGGGCGAGGAAGCGGACCTCGCGCACCACCCCGTCGCCGCCGCGCCAGCGCCCGGCCCCGCCGGAGCCGCGGCGGATGGCGAAGCGCTCGAGCCGGACCGGGAAGCGCCACTCCAGGACCTCGGGGTCGGTGAGGCGGGAATTGGTCATGTGGGTGTGCACGGCGCTCGCGCCGTGAAAGCCCGGTCCCGCGCCGGCGCCCCCGCATACGGTCTCGTAGTACTGGTGGCGGGCGTCGCCGAAGGTGAAGTTGTTCATGGTCCCCTGCGAGGCCGCCTGGGCGCCGAGGGCGGCGAGAAGGGCATCGACGATCTGCTGCGAGGTCTCGACGTTGCCGGCCACCACCGCCGCCGGCGGGCGCGGGTTGAGCATGGAGCCCTCGGGTACCACCAGCTCCACCGGCTTGAGGCAGCCGCCGTTGAGGGGGATGTCCTCGGCGACGAGGCAGCGGAAGACGTAGAGCACGGCGGCCTTGGTCACCGCCAGGGGGGCGTTGAAGTTGCCCGGGTGCTGGGGGCTCGTGCCGGTGAAGTCGACGCGGACCCGCCGCGCGGCGCGGTCCACCGCCACCGCCACCTGGATCACCGCGCCGTCGTCGAGCACCTGACGGAAGCGCCCGTCGCCGAGGCGCCCGATGACGCGGCGCACCGCGGCCTCGGCGTTGGCCATGACGTGCCCCATGTAGGCGAGGACGGTGTCGAGCCCGAAGTGCGCCACCATCCGCCGAAGCTCCTGCACCCCCTTCTCGCAGGCGGCGAGCTGGGCCGCGAGATCGGCCACGTTCTGGTCGATGTTGCGCGCAGGCCACGGCCCGGAGGCGAGCAGCGCGCGCACCGCGTCCTCGCGCAGCCGCCCCCCCTCCACGAGCAGGAAGTCGTCGATGACCACCCCCTCCTCCTCGATGCGGCGGCTGAAGGGCGGCATCGAGCCCGGGGTGATGCCGCCGATGTCGGCGTGGTGGCCGCGGGCGGCGACGAAGAAGAGCAGCCGCCGCCCGGCGTCGTCGAAGACGGGGCGGATCACGGTGACGTCGGGCAGGTGGGTGCCGCCGTTGTAGGGGGCGTTCTGCATCCAGGCCTGATCCGGGGCGAGGCGGTCGCGGTGGGCGGCGAGCACCGCCTTGACGCTCTCGCTCATGGAGCCCAGATGGACCGGCATGTGGGGGGCGTTGGCGACGAGCTCGCCGTCGGCGTCGAAGACCGCGCAGGAGAAGTCGCGCCGCTCCTTGATGTTCACCGAGTGGGCCGTGTTCTCCAGCACCGCCCCCATCTGCTCGGCCACCGACATGAAGAGGTTGTTGAAGATCTCGAGCATGACCGGGTCGGCCGCGGTCCCGACCCTGCGCCGCGCCGCCCTGCGCCGCCGCTCCAGGAGGAGGTGACCGCGCCCGTCCAGGCGCGCCCGCCAGCCCGGCTCCACCACCGTGGTGCTGTTGGGCTCGATGAGGATCGCAGGCCCCTCGATGCCCTCGCCCGGCCGGAGGGCCTCCCGCGCCAGCACCGGCACCGTGCGCCAGCGCCCCGCGACCCACATGGGCGCCTCGGCAAGGCGCGGCAGCGCCCCGCTCGGGCGCGGCGGCGGCGCCTCGCGCGCGGGCTCGTCGGCGATCTCGGCCTCGCCGATCACCTCCACCTGCACCGCCTCCACCACCAGCGCCCGCTCCGGGGGGGCGAAGCCGAAGCGCTCGCGGTGCGCCGCCTCGAAGGCCGCGCGCACCGCCGCCGCCGGGCCCAGCGGCACCTCCAGCGCGGTGTCCGAGCCGCGGTAGCGCACCAGCAGCCGCGGCTCGTGGCGGATGCGCGCCGCCGCCACGCCCTGGGCCGCCATCGCCTCGCGGCCTTCGGCGGCGAGGGCCTCGGCGAGGGCCGCGAGCCGCCCCGCGAGGGCCTCGTCGAGCTCGGCCTCCACCGCCTGCTCGCGGATCAGGCGCAGGTCCGCCAGACCCATGCCGTAGGCCGAGAGCACGCCCGCGAGGGGATGGATGTGGATGCGGCGGATCCCGAGGGCGTCGGCGACGCGGCAGGCGTGCTGCCCGCCGGCACCGCCGAAGCAGGCGAGGGCGTAGGCGCTCACGTCACGGCCGCGCTGCACCGAGATGCGCTTGATGGCGCTGGCCATGTTCTCCACCGCCACGGCGAGGAAGCCCTCCGCCGCCTCCTCCGGGGTGTGCCGCCGGCCCGTCGCCTCGCTCACCTGCGCGGCGAGGCGGGCGAAGCCCTCGCGCACCGCCTCGGTGTCGAGGGGCTGGTCGCCGCCCGGGCCGAAGACCTGCGGGAAGAACTCCGGGCGGATGCGGCCGAGCAGGACGTTGCAGTCGGTGACCGTGAGCGGGCCGCCGCGGCGGTAGCAGGCCGGTCCGGGATCCGCGCCGGCCGAATCGGGACCGACCCGGAACCGCCCGCCGTCGAAGTGGAGGACCGAGCCGCCGCCCGCGGCGACGGTGTGGATCTCCATCATGGGCGCGCGCAGACGCACCCCCGCCACCTCCGTCTCCAGGGTGCGCTCGAACCGCCCGGCGTAGTGGCTGACGTCGGTGGAGGTGCCGCCCATGTCGAAGCCGATCACGCGCCCGAGGCCCGCCATGGCCGCGGTGCGGGCCATGCCGACCACACCCGCGGCGGGCCCGGAGAGGATCGCGTCCTTGCCGTGGAAGGCGCCGGCCTCGGCCAGCCCCCCGTTGGACTGCATGAAGAGCAGGCGCACGCCGCCCAGCGCCCGGGCCACCCGCTCCACGTAGCGGCGAAGGACCGGCGAGAGATAGGCGTCCACCACCGTGGTGTCGCCCCGCGGGACGAGCTTCATGAGGGGGCTGACGCGGTGGCTGACCGAGACCTGGGCGAAGCCGGCCTCGCGGGCGATCTCCGCCGCCGCCGCCTCGTGGGCCGGGAAGCGGTAGCCGTGCAGCAGGCAGATGGCGACCGCCGAGAGCCCGCGTGCCCGCGCCGCCTCGAGCGCCGCGCGCAGGGCCTCGCGGTCCAGCGGGCGGATCACGGTGCCGTCGGCGCCGATCCGCTCGTCGGCCTCCAGCACCTCGGCGTAGAGCATCTCGGGCAGGCGGATGGCGAGATCGAACAGCCGCGGCCGCTGCTGCGTGCCGATGCGCAGCGCATCGGCGAACCCGCGCGTCGTCACCAGCAGGGTGGGCTCGCCCTTGCGCTCGAGCAGGGCGTTGGTGGCCACCGTGGTGCCCATCTTCACCGCCTCGATGCGCTCGGCCGGGATCGGCTCGCCGGGGCCGAGGCCGAGCAGACGCCGGATGCCCTCCACCGCGGCGTCCTCGTAGCGCCCCGGGTCCTCGGAGAGCAGCTTGAGGGTGGCGAGGCTGCCGTCCGGGCGGCGCGCCACGATGTCGGTGAAGGTGCCGCCGCGGTCGATCCAGAACTGCCAGCGTGCGCCGTTGCTCTGCTCCATCGCCCATGCTCGCCTGCGGTGTGGGCCGGCGGGCCGCTTGCAGGCCCGTCGGCGGCGCACAGGATACCCCGCGCGCCGCGGGGCCGGGGCGACTACGTGGCGGCTTCGCCCAGGCGCGCGAGGGCGAGCTCGGCGGCGGCGAGGTCCTCGAGGGCGCAGCCCACGGACTTGAAGAGGGTGATCTCGTCCGCGCCGGTGCGCCCGCGCGCCTCGCCGCGGCACAGCGCGAAGAGGTCGCCGCGGACGTCGGTCTCGGCGATGACGCCGGCGCGCAGGGGCTGGACGAGGTCGCCGGCCTCGCGCAGGGCGCCTTCGCGGGTGTCGACGAAGAGGCGGGCGCGGCGCACGGCCTCGTCGTCGGCCTCGCGCATGGCCGGGGTGAAGCCGCCCACGAGGTCGAGATGGGCCCCGGGGCGCAGCCACGCGCCGCGCACGAGGGGCTCAGTGGCGAGGGTGGCGCAGGTGACGATGTCGGCCTCGGCGACGGCGGCGGCGAGCTCCGGCGCCGCCTCCACCGCCACCCCGGGAAGCGCCGCGGCGAGCTGCGCGGCGAGGGTGCGGGCGCGCTCGGCCCGCCGCCCCCAGACCGCGATGCGGCGGATGGGGCGCACGGCGGCGTGGGCGCGGGCGAGGTGCGGGGCGAGGGCCCCGGTGCCCACGACCACGAGGGTGGCGGCGTCGGCACGGGCGAGGAAGCTGGCGGCGAGGGCCGAGGCCGCGGCGGTGCGGCGGCGCGTGAGCTCGGTGCCGTCGAGGATGGCGCGGGGTGCGCCGGTGGCGCCGTCGAAGAGGACGTAGACCCCGTGCACCGAGGGCAGCCCCCGCGCGGCGTTGCGCGGAAAGACCGTCACCAGCTTGGTGCCCGCCGCCGCGCCGGGCCGCCAGGCCGGCATGAGGAGCAGCGTCCCGTCGGCCTCCTGCGGCCCGAGGGCGAGATGCGCCCGCGGCGGCTGCACGCACCCCTCGGCGAAGGCCCGGCGCAGCGCCTCCACCAGGGCATCGTAGGGGAGCGCCTCGGCGAGGGGCGCGGCGTCCACCCAGGCGGGCCGGGGCGCGGCGGCCTCCCCGCTCACGTGCCGGTCTCCCCGTGGGCGCGGCCGGCGGGGGCGAGCGCGGCGGCGCAGCACTTGAACTCCGGGATCCGGCCCCAGGGGTCGAGGGCGTCGAGGGTCAGGAGGTTGGCCGCCGCCTCCCGGTAGCAGAAGGGCATGAAGATCTCGCCGCGGCGCAGGCCGGGGTCGGGGCGTGCGCGGGCGGTGACGCGGCCGCGGCGGGTGGCGACGGTGACGGCGGCGCCGGGGGCGAGGCCGAGGGCGGCGAGGTCCTCGGGGTGGAGGAAGGCGACGGGCTCGGGCTCGAGGGCGTCGAGCACGGCGGCGCGGCGGGTCATGGCGCCGGTGTGCCAGTGCTCCAGCAGGCGCCCGGTGAGGAGGGTCCAGGGGTAGGCGCGGTCCGGGGGCTCGGCCGGCCCCCGATGGGTCGCCGGCACCAGCCGCGCCCGCCCGCCGGGCAGGGGGAAGCCGTCGGCGAAGAGCACGCCGTGGCCGGGATGGTCCTCGCGCGGGCAGGGGTAGGTCACCGCCCCCTCGCGCTCGAGGCGCCGCCAGGGGATGCCGGCGAGGGCCGGGATCGCCGCGCGCATCTCATCGTAGACCTCGGCCGCGCCCCGGTGCGTCCAGGGCAGGCCCAGGCGGCGGCCCATCTCGGTGATGATCCAGAGGTCCTGCCGCGCCTCGCCGGGCAGGGGCAGGGCGGGGCGGCCGAGCTGCACGCGGCGGTCGGTGTTGGTGTAGCTGCCGAGCTTCTCCAGGTGTGCCGAGGCCGGGAGCACCACGTCGGCGAGCGCTGCGGTCTCGGTGAGGAAGAGGTCCTGGACCACCAGGTGGTCGAGGCGGGCCAGCCCCTCGCGGGCGTGGGCGAGGTTGGGGTCGGACATGGCCGGGTTCTCGCCCACGATGTACATGCCGCGGATCTCCCCGCGGGCGGCGGCGTCGAGGATCTCCACCACCGTGAGGCCGGGCTCGGCCGCAAGCCGCGCCCCCCAGAGGCGCTCGAAGCGCACGCGCGCCTCGGCGTCGGCGACGGGGGCGTAGCCCGGCAGCATCATGGGGATGAGGCCGGCGTCGGAGGCGCCCTGGACGTTGTTCTGGCCGCGCAGGGGGTGGAGCCCCGTGCCGCGCCGCCCGATCTGCCCCGTGACCAGGGCGAGCGCGATGAGGGCGCGGACGTTGTCGGTGCCGTGGGTGTGCTGGCTCACGCCCATGCCCCAGAGGATCATGGCGCGGCGGGCGCGGGCGTAGGTGCGGGCGACCGCGCGCAGGGTGTCGGCGGGGACGTCGCACAGCGCGGCCATGCGCTCGGGGGTGCAGGGGGCGACGGCGGCGGCCAGGGCCTCGAAGCCGTCCACCCGCGCGCGCACGAAGTCGTGGTCCACCAGATCCTCCTCGTGGATGATCACGTGGAGGAGGGCGTCGAGGAGGGCGACGTCGCTGCCCGGGCGGAACTGCAGGACGAGGCGGGCGTCGCGGGCGAGGGGCGTGCGCCGCGGGTCGGCGACGATGAGGGTGGCGCCGGCGCGGGCGGCGTTGCGCAGGAAGGTGGCGGCGACGGGGTGGTTGGCCGCGGGGTTGGCGCCGATGAGGAAGAGGACCTCGCTCTCGAGCACCTCCTCG
This sequence comes from Inmirania thermothiophila, assembly GCF_003751635.1. Taxonomy (NCBI): domain Bacteria; kingdom Pseudomonadati; phylum Pseudomonadota; class Gammaproteobacteria; order Chromatiales; family Ectothiorhodospiraceae; genus Inmirania; species Inmirania thermothiophila. Next base: position 131,235 of record NZ_RJVI01000001.1, on the reverse strand, counting down.
ATCTGGTTCGAGACCGCCCCCGAGCCGATGCCCTCGAGCAGGGCGGCCACGCTGGAGGCGTGGCAGAGCCGCGTGCAGTGGTCCACGTTGTGGCTGCCGAAGCCGAGCCGTACTAGCTTCTGGAACAGATAGGCCTCCTCGTTGCTGCCCTTGGCCGAGCCGAAGCCGGCCAGCGCGCCGCCGCCGTGGCGCGCGCGGAGGGCGGCGAGCCCGCCGGCGGCGCGCGCCAGGGCCTCGTCCCAGTCGGCCTCGCGGAACCAGGTACGGGCCCCGTCCAGGCGGTCCGGATCCTTGGGGGCGTCGGGCAGGCGCACCAGGGGGCGGGTGAGGCGCTCCGGGTGGTGGACGTAGTCGAGGCCGAAGCGGCCCTTGACGCAGAGCCGGCGCCGGTTGGAGGGGCCGTCCAGGCCCTCGGTGCGCAGCACGCGGCCCGCATGCACGTGGATGCGCACCTGGCAGCCGACGCCGCAGTAGGGGCAGACGCTGTCGGTGAGCGCCTTCGCCTGCCGCAGCGCCGCGCCTCCGGCCGGTGCGAGCGCGCCCGTGGGGCAGGCCTGCACGCACTCGCCGCAGCCGACGCACAGGCTCGCCCCCATGGGGTCGTCGAGGTCGAAGGCGATGCGGCTTGCCGCCCCGCGCCCCGCCATGCCGAGGACGTCGTGGCCCTGCACGGTGCGGCAGGCGCGCACGCAGCGGGTGCAGCGGATGCAGGCGCCGCGCTCGACCGCGATGGCGGGATGGCTGAGGTCGGCCGCGGGCCACGGGTCGGGGCGGAAGCGGTCCCGCCGCGCCCCCTCCGCCTCGGCCCAGCGCTCGAGCTCCGAGTCGCGCCGCAGCAGCGCCCCCCCGGCCTCGGCGAGCAGCAGCTCCAGCACGCCGCGGCGCACGCGGGCGGCGCGCCCGCCGCGGGCGCGCACCACCATGCCGGGCTCCACCCGGCGGTGGCAGGCGGCGGCGAGCCGTCCCTCCCCCTCCACCTCCACGAGGCAGGTGCGGCAGTTGCCGGCGACGCCGAGGTCCGGCCGCCAGCACAGGTGGGGGATCGCGATCCCGTGCCGGCGCGCGGCCTCGAGGATGGTCTCGCCCTCGCGGGCGTCGAGCTCGCGCCCGTCGAGGCGGAAGCGCAGGGTCTGCATCGCCGCTCCCGAGGGGGTCTTCGGCCAGTGTAGCAGCGCCGGTGCCGGCGGGGCCGTTCCTGCTACAATCGGGCGCCCACGGAATCCGGTCCCCGCCATGACGCGCATCCGCTCCACCACCGTCCTCTGTGTCCGCCGCGGCCCCGTGGTGGCGATGGGCGGCGACGGCCAGGTGACCCTCGGCGACATGGTCATGAAGGGCAACGCCCGCAAGGTCCGCCGCCTCTACGGCGGGCGCGTCCTGGCCGGCTTCGCCGGCGGCACCGCCGACGCCTTCACCCTCTTCGAGCGCTTCGAGGCCAAGCTCGAGGCCCACGGGGGCAACCTCACGCGGGCGGCGGTGGAGCTGGCCAAGGACTGGCGCACCGACCGCATGCTGCGCCGGCTCGAGGCGCTGCTGGCGGTGGCCGACACCGAGCGCTCGCTGATCCTCTCCGGCACCGGCGACGTGGTGGAGCCCGAGGACGCGATCATGGCCATCGGCTCCGGCGGCGGCTACGCACGCGCGGCGGCGCGGGCGCTGCTGGAGGCCACCGGGCTCGGGGCGCGCGAGATCGTCGAGCGCGCCCTGGGCATCGCCGCCGACCTCTGCATCTACACCAACCGCAACCTCGTCATCGAGACCCTGGGGACGCCGGAGTGAGCCCATGACCCCGATGACGCCGCGCGAGATCGTCCAGGAGCTGGACAAGCACATCGTCGGCCAGACCGCGGCCAAGCGCGCGGTGGCGGTCGCGCTGCGCAACCGCTGGCGCCGGGCCCAGCTCCCCGCGGCCCTGCGCGCCGAGGTCACGCCCAAGAACATCCTCATGATCGGCCCCACCGGGGTGGGCAAGACCGAGATCGCGCGCCGCCTGGCCCGCCTCGCCCACGCCCCCTTCATCAAGGTGGAGGCGACGAAGTTCACCGAGGTGGGCTACGTGGGGCGCGACGTCGAGTCCATCATCCGCGACCTCGTGGACGTCGCGGTGAAGATGACCCGCGAGCGCGAGATGGCCAAGGTCCGCCATCGCGCCGAGGAGGCCGCCGAGGAGCGCATCCTCGATGCGCTGCTGCCGCGGCCGCGCTTCGGCGAGCCCGCCGGCGACGAGGGCACGCGGCAGAAGCTGCGCAAGCGCCTGCGCGAGGGCGAGCTCGACGGGCGCGAGATCGAGATCGAGGTCAGCGCCGCGCCGTTCGGGGTCGAGATCATGACCCCGCCCGGGATGGAGGAGCTCTCGAGCCAGCTCCAGAGCCTGTTCCAGAACCTGGGCGGCGGGCGGCCGCGGCGGCGCCGCCTGAGCGTGCGCGAGGCGCGCCGGCTCCTGGTGGAGGAGGAGGCGGCCCGCCTCGTCAACGACGAGGAGGTCAAGCAGCGGGCGCTGGAGGCGGCCGAGCAGCACGGCATCGTCTTCATCGACGAGATCGACAAGGTGGCCCGGCGCGGCGAGCACGGCGGCCCCGACGTCTCGCGCGAGGGGGTGCAGCGCGATCTGCTGCCGCTGGTGGAGGGCTGCACCGTCACCACCAAGTACGGCATGGTGCGCACCGACCACATCCTCTTCATCGCCTCGGGGGCCTTCCACGTCGCCCGGCCCTCGGATCTCATCCCGGAGCTGCAGGGGCGGCTGCCGATCCGGGTCGAGCTCGACCCCCTCGGCGTGGAGGACTTCGTGCGCATCCTCACCGAGCCCGATGCCGCCCTCACGCGCCAGTACGAGGCGTTGCTCGCCACCGAGGGGGTGCGCCTGCGCTTCACCGCCGACGGCGTGCGCCGCATCGCCGAGATCGCCCACGAGGTCAACGCGCGCACCGAGAACATCGGCGCCCGCCGCCTGCACACAGTGATGGAGCGGCTGCTGGAGGGGATCTCCTTCGAGGCCCCGGACCGCGACGGCGAGGAGGTGGTGGTGGATGCCGCCTACGTCGAGCGCGAGCTCGGCGGCCTGGCCGGGGACGAAGACCTCAGCCGCTATATACTGTGAGCCCCGTCCGCCGGAGGGAGCCATGAGCGAGGTCCCGCGACCCACGGAGCTGCGCCTGCACCAGAAGAGCCGGGAGCTGGAGGTGGCCTACCCGGACGGCACCCGCTTCCGCCTCCCCTGCGAGTACCTGCGCGTGTTCTCGCCCTCGGCCGAGGTGCGCGGCCACGGCCCCGGGCAGGAGACCCTGGTGACGGGCAAGGAGGAGGTCAACATCGTGCGCATCGAGCCGGTGGGCCAGTACGCCGTCAAGCTCGTCTTCGACGACGGCCACGACACCGGCATCTACTCCTGGGAGACGCTGTGGGAGCTTGCGCGCAACCGCGAGCGCTACTGGCAGGCCTACCAGGAGCGGCTGGCGCGCGCCCGCGCGACGGAGGGCGGGGCGTGAGGGAGGACGGGCGGCCGCCCCGCACCACCCACTTCGGCTTCCAGGAGGTCCCGCTGGAGGAGAAGAAGGCGCGCGTGCAGGGCGTCTTCAGCTCCGTCGCCCGCCGCTACGACCTCATGAACGACCTCATGTCGTTCGGCATCCACCGCCTGTGGAAGCGCTTCACGGTGGAGCTGGCGGGCCTGCGCCCGGGGCATCGGGTGCTGGATCTGGCCGGCGGCACCGGGGACCTGGCCGCGGCCATGGCGCGCCGGGTCGGCCCGCGCGGGCAGGTGGTCCTCGCCGACCTCAACCCCGACATGATCGAGGTGGGGCGCGAGCGGCTGGCCGACCGCGGCATCGTCGGCAACGTCGCCTTCGTCCAGGCCGACGCCGAGCGGCTGCCCTTCGCCGAGGCGAGCTTCCATCTCGTCACCATCGGCTTCGGCCTGCGCAACGTCACCGACAAGGAGGCGGCGCTCGCCTCCATGTACCGCGTCCTGCGCCCGGGCGGCCGGGTGCTGGTGCTGGAGTTCTCCCACCCGGTGCTGCCCGGGCTCGGGCCGGTCTACGACGCCTACTCCTTCCGCGTGCTGCCGCTGCTGGGGCGGCTGGTGGCCGGCGATGCCGACAGCTACCGCTATCTCGCCGAGTCCATCCGGGTCCACCCCGACCAGGAGACGCTGCGCGCGATGATGGAGTCGGTGGGCTTCGAGCGCTGCGAGTACTTCAACCTCAGCGGCGGCATCGTCGCCGTCCACCGGGGCTACCGGCTCTGAGGCCGATGGCGGGCGCGGGGGGCACGGCGGGCAGGGTGCGCCCATGATCCGCCCGTCGGAGCTGCTGCGCCTCGTCCACATCTCCTGGGTGCTGGTGCGGCACAACCTGGACGAGGTGGTGCTCGCCACCCACCTCTTCCGCCCCGTGCGCTTCCTGCGCTACCTCTCGCCCTGGTACTGGGTGCACCGCGGCCGCGCCCCCCGCGGGGTGCGGATCCGCCGCGCGCTGGAGGAGCTGGGGCCGATCTTCGTCAAGTTCGGCCAGGCCCTCTCCACCCGCCGCGACCTGCTCCCCGACGACATCGCCGACGAGCTCGCGAGGCTCCAGGACCGGGTGCCGCCCTTCCCCGGGGCGCAGGCGCGGGCGATGGTGGAGGCCGCCTACGGGCGCCCGCTCGAGGAGGTTTTCGCCGAGTTCGACGAGGAGCCGCTGGCCTCGGCCTCCATCGCCCAGGTCCACGGCGCGGTGCTGCGCGACGGCCGCCGCGTCGTGGTCAAGGTGGTGCGGCCCGGCATCGAGCGCGTCATCCGCCGCGACGTCGCCCTCCTGCACCGGCTCGCCGAGCTCGCCCACCGCTACTCGCGCGAGGCGCGCCGGCTGCGCCCGCGGGAGGTGGTGGCCGAGTACGAGAAGACCATCCTCGACGAGCTGGACCTGCTGCGCGAGGCCGCCAACGCCTCGCAGCTGCGGCGCAACTTCGAGGGCTCGCCGCTGCTCTACGTCCCCGAGGTGTACTGGGACTACACCCGGCGCCGCGTGCTCGTCATGGAGCGCATCTCCGGCACCCCCATCAGCGACGTCGAGGCGCTGCGGCGGCAGGGGATCGATCTTGCCCGGCTGGCGGAGGCCGGCGTGGAGATCTTCTTCACGCAGGTCTTCCGCGACAACTTCTTCCACGCCGACATGCACCCGGGCAACATCTTCGTCGCCGCGGACGGACACTACATCGCCGTCGACTTCGGCATCATGGGCAGCCTCAGCCCCGCCGACCAGCGCTATCTCGCCGAGAACTTCGTCGCCTTCTTCCGCCGCGACTACCGCCGCGTCGCGGAGCTGCACGTGCGCTCCGGCTGGGTCCCGCGCGAGACCCGCATCGACGAGCTGGAGGCCGCCGTGCGCGCGGTCTGCGAGCCCATCTTCGAGCGCCCGCTCAAGGACATCTCCTTCGGCCAGCTGCTGCTGCGGCTGTTCCAGACCGCGCGCCGCTTCGACATGGAGGTGCAGCCCCAGCTGGTGCTGCTGCAGAAGACGCTGCTCAACATCGAAGGCCTCGGCCGTCAGCTCTACCCCGACCTCGACCTGTGGCGCACGGCCAAGCCCTTCCTCGAGCGCTGGATGTCGGAGCAGGTGGGCTGGCGGGGTCTTGCCCGCGGGGTGCGCGAGAACCTGCCGGTATGGGCCGAGCAGCTGCCGCGCCTGCCGGGCCAGGTGCAGGAGTTCCTGGACCAGGCCCTCGCCGGCGAGCTGCGGCTGCGCTGGGAGAGCGAGGAGCTTGCGCGGCTGCGCCGGGCGCTGGTGCGCGGCCAGCGGCGGCAGTTCCTCGCCACCGTGGGGACCGGCCTGGTGGTGGCGGCGGTGCTGCTCCTCGGCCTCGACGGCTACGCGCCGCCGATGCTGGGCGGCGCCCCCCTGGGCACCTGGCTCCTCGGCGGGCTGGGAGCGGCCCTGCTCGCCTCGGCCTGGCCGCGCAGCGAGGACTGAGCTCCCCTCAGGGGCGCTGCAGCGCTGCCTCCACCTCGCGCCGCCGCTGCGGGCCGGCGAGCAGCTCGGCGAGCTCGAGGGCGAAGTCCATCGCCGTGCCGGGGCCGCGCGAGGTCACCACGCGGCCGTCGCGCACCACCGGCGCCTCCTCCAGCGTGATGCCGCCGGCGCGGGCCTCGAGCACGCCCGGATAGGCGGTGGCGCGGCGCCCCTCCAGCAGCCCCGCCTCGGCGAGGACCTTGGGGGCGGCGCAGATGGCCGCGGTGTAGGCGCCGCGCTGGGCGTGGCGGGCGAGGATCGCCCGCACGCGGGGATCGGCGGCGAGGGTGTCCGTGCCGGGCTGGCCCCCCGGCAGCACCACCATGTCGAAGTCCTCCCCGGCGACGGCGTCGAGGGTCGTGTCGGGGAGGACGACGACGCCGCGGCTTGCGCGGATGGGGCCGGCGACGAGCCCCGCCGTCACCACCTCCACGCCGGCGCGGCGGAGGATGTCGACCACGGTGACGGCCTCGATCTCCTCGAAGCCGGGGGCGAGGGGGACAAGGACGCGTGCCATGTGGGGATCCTCCTCTGCTGCGGCCCGCGCGCGAGCAGCGCCGAGGGCGGCACGAGGCGCATCCCCGCGGCCTCGATCTCGCCCAGGCGCCGCTCGAGCACGTCCAGGGTCCACGGGTGGGGATGACCGATGGCCACGGCCTGCCCGCGCCGGCGCGCCAGCTCCAGCAGGCGGTCGAACTGGGCCGAGACCACGGCGCGGCTCGGCTCCGGGTCGAGGAAGACGTCGCGCTCGAGCACCGCGAGCCCGTTCTCGCGCGCAAGCCGCGCCGCCACCGAGCGCTCGCTGGTGCGGCTGTCGAGGAAGTAGAGCCCGCCGCGGCGGGCGAGCAGCCCCATGAGCCACTGCATCGCCCCCGGATGGCGGGTGAGCAGGCTGCCCATGTGGTTGTTCACCCCCACCGCCTCCGGGACCAGGTCGAGGTCGGCGAGCACCGTGCGCCGGAACTCGCCCTCGGTCATGTCGAGGGTCACGCCGCCCGGCCCCAGGGGGAGCGGCTCCACCGCCTGCATGGGCAGGTGCAGCAGCACCTCGCGCCCGCGCCGAGCGGCCTCGCGCGCGGCCCAGCGAGCCGCCGGCGTCGCCGGGAGCACCGCGTAGGCGATCGGGCCCGGCAGCGCGAGCGCGCGGCGGGCGGCGGCGAGCTCGTTGCCGATGTCGTCGAGGACGACGGCGATGCGCGGGGGATCGGCCGCCACCGCGCCGGCGAGGCCGAGCAGCAGCGCGAGCAGCGGGCCGCGCATCCGCCCCGCCCCTGTCAGTGCCCCCGCGCCTGCAGGATCGCCAGCCCCCGCAGCAGGTTCAGGGCCTCGTAGAGGGCGTAGTCCTCGGTGGCGGAGACGGACGCCCCGCCGGCGGGCGCCTCCTCCTGCGGCGCCTTCGCGTCGCCGTTGGGGTTGGCGAGGTGGCGCGAGAGGTCGGCCTCCTTGACGGGCTCGATGGCGTTGTCCTCGGCGCGCGTGACCTTGACGTTGTCGAGACGGATGTCGGGGACGATGCCCTCGGCCTGGATCGAGCGCCCCGAGGGCGTGAAGTAGCGCGCCGTGGTGAACTTGATGGCGGTCTCGTTGGCGAGGGGGACGATGGTCTGCACCGAGCCCTTGCCGAAGGTCTTCTGCCCCATGACGATGGCCCGCCGGTGGTCCTTGAGGGCGCCGGCGACGATCTCCGACGCCGAGGCCGAGCCGCCGTTGACCAGCACCACCATGGGCGCGCCGTTGAGGATGTCGTCCGGGGTGGCGTTGAAGCGCAGCTTGGCGTCCTCCACCCGGCCGTCGGTGTAGACGATGAGCCCGTCGCGGAGGAAGGCGTCGCTGACCTCCACCGCGGCGTTGAGCACGCCGCCCGGGTTGTTGCGCAGGTCGAGGATGAGGCCCTTGAGGTTGCCGCCGGCCTGCTTGCGCAGCGCGCTCACCGCCTCGCGCAGGGCGCGCGCGGTCTGGGCCTGGAAGTGGCTGATGCGGACGTAGCCGAAGCCGTCCTCGAGGAGGCGGCTGCGCACGCTGCGGACGCGGATGACGTCGCGGGTGATGGTGAACTTGAGGGGCTTCTCCTCGCCCTCGCGCACCACCGTGAGGGTGATCTGGGTGCCGGGCTTGCCGCGCATGCGCTTGACCGCCTCGGCGAGGGTCATTCCTTTCACCGGCGTGTCGTCGAGGCGGATGATGAGGTCGCCGGCGCGGATGCCGGCGCGCTCGGCCGGGGTGTCGTCGATGGGGGCGATGACCTTGACGAAGCCGCCCTCCATGGTGACCTCGATGCCGAGGCCGCCGAACTCGCCCGAGGTGCCGATGCGCAGCTCGCGGAAGGCGTCCTCGTCGAGGTAGGCCGAGTGCGGATCGAGGCCGGCGAGCATGCCGCGGATGGCGTTCTCGAGCAGGGTGCGGTCGTCCACCGGCTCCACGTAGTCGGACTTGAGCCGGGCGTAGACCTCGCTGAAGAGGCGAAGCTCCTCCAGGGGGACGGCGGCGGCGCCCTCGCCGCCGCGCTCGGCCAGGGCCGAGCCGCCCTCGAGGAGGGCGATGCCGAGCACCGTGCCGAGCAGGATCAGGGACAGCTGTCGCATCAGGGATCGCATGGCTCGCTCCGCGGGCACTCCGCGCCCGCCGTGGTCGTCTCGGGACGCGGCCGCGCGGGGATCTGCGCCGGCCGCTGCGCCGAGTATGCAACAAAGCGCGCCCTACTTCACGCCGGCCACCTGCCGTCCCAGCCACCCCGCCGGGTCCAGCGGCTCGCCGTCGCGGCGCAGCTCGAAGTAGAGGGCGGGTTCGCGCCGGCCGCCGCTTGCCCCCACCGCGGCCACCACCTCGCCCCCCTCGACCCACTCGCCGGTCTCCTTGTAGAGGGCGTCGTTGTGGGCGTAGAGGCTCATGTAGCCGTCGCCGTGGTCGATGATGAGCAGGAGGCCGTACCCGCGCAGCCAGTCGGCGAAGACCACGCGTCCGTGGGAGACGGCGCGCACCGGGGCGCCGGTGCGGGCGCCGATGAGCAGGCCTCGCCACTGCGGCCCGCCGCCGCGCCGGGGGCTGCCGTAGCGGGCGAGGACGCGGCCGCTCAGCGGCCAGCGGAGGCGGCCCCGCAGCCTCGCGAAGGGCACGCGCTCGCCCTCGGCGAGGGGCGGGGCCTCGCGCAGGGAGCGCACCAGCGCCTCCAGCCGTTCGGCATCGGCGCGAAGCTGCGCCAGCTCCTGCCCCCGCGCGCGCACCGAGCGCTCGATCTCGGCCGCAAGCGCCGCGCGCGCCGCACGCGAGGCCGCGAGGGCGTCGCGCCGCGCCGCCGCCGCCGCCTGCAGCCCCTCCAGGCGCCGGACCTCCTCGGCGAGGCGGCGCTCGGCCTCGGCGAGACGCGCGATCTCGGCCTGCAGCCGCTCGAGCTCGCGGGCGCGCGCCCGCGCGAGGCGGCGGTGGTAGGCCAGCATGCGCGCCACGCGTCCCGGATCGTCCTGCTCGAGGAGGAGCTTGACGCGCTCGGCGCGGCCGGCGGCGAAGGCGGCGCGCAGCTGCCGTCGCAGCAGGGCGCGGTGGCGGCCGACGGTGTCGGCGGCCTCGTCGCGGGTCCGGCGCAGGGCGGCGATGCGGTCGCGGCTTCGCGCCGCCTCCGCCTCGAGGTGGTGCAGCTCGCGGCCCACCTCGCCCAGCTCGCGCTCGAGCCCCTCGAGCTCGCGCCCCAGCGCCTCGAGGCGCCCGCGGTCGCCGGCGAGCGCCTGCTCCACGGTGCGGATGCGCTCGCGCAGGCGGGCGAGGTCGTCCTCGGGGGGGGCGGCCGCGGCGAGGGCGGCCAGGAGCAGCAGCGGCAGGGCGGGCAGGCGCGACATGTTTGCCGTGGTTGCGATGGCGTATTATTGTATCGATGGATGCTAAATGACCGCCGGGAACCCGCGGCCGGGAGGGCGCTCCCCATGAACACGGCCCACGGACTGCTCATGGCGCGCGAGGAGGACATCGAGCGGACCTCGCGCTCGCTCAAGGCCATGTCGCATCCGCTGCGCCTGAAGATCCTCTGCACCCTCGGCGACGGCGAGGTGAGCGTGCAGGAGATCGCCGATCACGTGGGCACCTCCCAGAGCAACATCTCTCAGCATCTGGCGATCCTGCGCGACAAGGGGCTGCTGGCCTCGCGCAAGGACGGCAACCGAGTCTACTACCGGGTCCGCGACGCGCGCACGCTGCGCCTGATCGAGATGATGCGCGAGATCTTCTGCTCGGGCCACCGGCCCTGAGCGCCTCGCCCCGCGCGCGGTCCCGACCATCCGGAGTCCAGCGCCGACATGGAGCGGCTGATCGAGTTCGCCACGCGCCACTGGCTGCTGGTCGCGGCCTTCGTCGTCACCGGCGGCGCCCTCGTCTGGTCCTTCGTCGCCCCGGCCCTGCGGCGCTACCGCGAGGTGGGGCCGCTGGAGGCGACCACCCTGATCAACCGCGAGGACGCGGTGGTGCTGGATGTGCGCGAGCCGCACGAGTTCCGCGAGGGGCACATCGCGGGGGCCGTCTCGGTGCCGCTGGCGCGCCTGCGCGAGCGGCTCGACGAGCTGGCGCGCTACCGGGGTCGCCCGCTGGTGGTGGTCTGCCGCAGCGGCTCGCGCGCCCCTTCGGCCTGTGCCCTGCTCGCGCGCAGCGGCTTCGGGCCGGTGTACCATCTCGCCGGCGGCATGCTGGCCTGGGAGCGGGCCAACCTGCCGGTGCGGCGCAAGTGAGGTGGGCGCGGGCGCCCGCGGGGAGGCGAGACGAACGATGGCCGAGGTGATCATGTACGCCACCGGGTCGTGCCCCTACTGCATGCGGGCACGCAGGCTCCTCGAGCGCAAGGGGGTGCACTGGCGGGAGATCCGGGTCGACGAGGAACCGCACCGCTGGGCGGAGATGGAGCGGCTGAGCGGGCGCGGCACGGTGCCGCAGGTCTTCATCGACGGCCGGCCGGTGGGCGGCTTCGACGATCTCGCGGAGCTGGATCTCGAGGGGGAGCTGGACCGCCTCCTGGGTCTCGACGGCGGGCGGGCATCGGCATGAGCGGGCGGCCCGAGGATGCGGCCGCGGGGGGCGGCGAGCGCCAGGTCCTGATCGAGCGGCTCTACGTCAAGGACGTCTCCTTCGAGGCGCCCAACAGCCCGGCGGTCTTCGCCGAGAAGTGGGAGCCGCAGGCCGAGGTCCAGCTCGGTTCCAACGCCCGTCCGCTCGAGGGGGATGCCTATGAGGTGGTGCTCACGGTGACGGTGACGGCGCGCCTCGGCGAGCGCACCGCCTTTCTCGTGGAGGTGCAGCAGGCGGGCGTGTTCCGCGTGCGCGGCTTCGAGGAGAAGGAGCTCGGGCCGGTGCTCGGGGCCTTCTGCCCCGGGACCCTCTATCCCTACGCCCGCGAAGCGGTGGGCAGCCTGGTGGCCAAGGGGGGGTTCCCGCCGGTGATCCTGGCCCCGGTGGACTTCAACGCCGTCTATGCCCAGAGCCGGCGCCAGCAGCAGGCCGCCGGGCGCCACTGAGCCCCCCCTCGCCGTCCTCGGGGCGGGCTCCTGGGGGACGGCGCTCGCCGTGCACCTGGCGCGCGGCGGCCATCGGGTCCGCCTGTGGGGGCGCGATCCGGTGCACCTCGGGCGGCTTGCGCGCGAGCGAGCCAATGCCCGGTACCTGCCGGGGGTCGCGCTTCCGGAGGGGCTCGAGCCGGTGGCGGCGCTGGAGGCCGCCCTCGCGGGGGGGGCCGAGGTGCTGGTGGCGGTGCCGAGCGCGGGCTTCGCCCCGCTGCTGGAGGCGCTGCGCCCGCTGTGGGAGGCGGGCCGGGCGCTCGCCTGGGCCACCAAGGGCTTCGAGCACGGCGGCGAGCGGCTCCTGCACGAGGTCGTCGCCGAGCGCCTCGGCGCCGCGGTGCCCGTGGCCGTGGTCTCCGGCCCCAGCTTCGCCGCCGAGGTCGCGGCCGGGCTGCCCACCGCGGTCACCGTCGCCGGCCATCCCGAGGCCGCCCGGGCCTGGGCGCGCCGTCTCCATCACGGCGCCTTCCGCGCCTATCTCAGTGACGACCTGGTGGGGGTCGAGGTGGGGGGCGCGGTCAAGAACGTCATGGCCATCGCCGCCGGCGTCTCCGACGGGCTCGGCTTCGGCGCCAACGCGCGCGCGGCCCTCGTCACCCGCGGCCTCGCCGAGGTGACGCGCCTCGGGCTCGCCCTCGGTGGACGGCGCGAGACCTTCATGGGGCTCGCCGGGCTCGGCGACCTCGTCCTCACCTGCACCGACGACCAGTCGCGCAACCGCCGCCTGGGGCTGGCGTTGGCGCGCGGGGCGGCCCTCGCCGAGGCCCTCGCCGGCATCGGCCAGGCGGTGGAGGGGGTGGCGACGGCGGCGGCGGTGCGGCGCCTCGGCGCCCGCCTCGGCGTGGAGATGCCCATCTGCGAGCAGGTGGACCGTCTGCTGAAGGGGCGCTGCAGCGCGCAGGAGGCGGTGCAGGCGCTGCTCGCGCGGAGCCAGAAGGAGGAGTTCGCCGGCTTCTAGCCGGGCGGGGCGGCGCCGGCGAAGCCATGCTGGCGCCAGGCCTCGTAGACGGCGACGGCGACGGCGTTGGAGAGGTTGAGGCTGCGGTTGCCCGGCCGCATGGGCAGGCGCAGCCGCCGGGCCGCGGGGATGCGGGCGAGGACCTCGGCCGGCAGGCCCGCGGTCTCGGGGCCGAAGAGGAGGGCGTCGCCGGGGCCGAAGCGGGCCTCGGTGTGGGCTGCGGTGCCGCGGGTGGTGAAGGCCCAGAGGCGCGGCGGGCGCTCGGCGGCGAGGAAGGCGTCGAGATCGGCGTGGGTGCGCAGCACGGCGAGCTCGCGGTAGTCGAGGCCGGCGCGGCGGAGGTGGCGGTCCTCAAGGCTGAAGCCGAGCGGGCCGATCAGGTGCAGGGAGCAGCCGGTGTTGGCGCAGAGGCGGATGACGTTGCCCGTGTTGGGCGGGATCTCGGGGCGGTAGAGGACGACGCGGAACATGAGCGACCCGGCGGTGCAGAGGCGGCCCGACATCGGCGTGGAGCTCTGCGGCCTGCGCCTGCAGACCCCCATCGTCCTGCTCTCGGGCTGTGTCGGATTCGGCGAGGAGTATACGCGGGTGGCCGGCTTCTCCCACCGCGAGGTGGGTGCGGTCTGCCTCAAGGGCACGACCCTCGAGCCGCGCCTCGGCAACCCCCCGCACCGGGTCTGCGAGACGCCCATGGGGATGCTCAACGCCATCGGGCTCCAGAACCCCGGCGTCGATCACGTGGTGCGCGAGATCCTGCCGCGCCTCGACTTCTCCGAGACCCGCTACATCGCCAACGTCTCGGGCTCCACCGTGGAGGAGTACGCCGAGGTGACGCGGCGCTTCGACGACTCCCCGGTGGACGCCATCGAGATCAACATCTCCTGCCCCAACGTCAAGGCCGGGGGCGTCGCCTTCGGCAACGACCCGGAGATGTCGGCGCGGGTGGTGGAGGCCTGCCGCCGGGCCACCTCGAAGCCGCTCATCACCAAGCTCTCTCCGAACCAGACCGACATCGCCGAGAACGCGCGCCGCTGCATCGAGGCCGGCACCGACGCCTTCTCTGCCATCAACACGCTGATGGGGATGGCCATCGACATCGAGCGGCGCCGGCCGGTGCTCGGCAACGTCCAGGGCGGGCTCTCGGGGCCGGCGATCAAGCCGGTGGCCCTGCTCAAGGTGCACCAGGTCTACCGCGTCTGCCGCCCCCACGGCATCCCCATCATCGGCCAGGGGGGGATCGCGAGCGCCGAGGACGCGATCGAGTTCATCCTCGCGGGGGCGAGCGCGGTGGGGGTCGGCACGGCCCTCTTCTACGACCCCCTGATCTGCGCGAAGATCAACCGCGGCATCGAGGACTATCTGCGCCGTCACGGCCTGGCACGGCTCTCGGAGCTCGTCGGCGGACTCGAGCTTCCCGAGGAGGTCGAGCCGAAAAATCCTTGACAACAAGGACATAGGGTGCAAACTTGCGACGCAGTCGCAGCTTTGGGCCCGGGTCCGCAAAAGGGGGGATGGAGCCATCGCGATCGGCCGCCGCGGAAGGGGCTGCGTCGGGATCGCCTTCGGCGAGGGCGAGGGGGCCGTCGTCGCCGCCCGCGTCGAGGGCGGCGGGCTCGTGGTGGAGGCCTGCGAGCGGTGGGTGGAGGGCGACCAGCGCTGGCGGGGCCGTGCCGCCTGCGCGGTGCTCGCCCGCAGCGAGTACAAGCTGCTCCAGGTGGAGCGGCCGCAGGTGGCGGAGGCCGAGCTCGCCGAGGCGGTGCGCTGGCGCATCCGCGACCTGCTGGACTTCCCCGCGGCCTCGGCGGTGGTGGACGTCTTCCCGGTGGGCGAGGCGGGCGATGCGCGCCCGCAGCTCTACGCCGTAGCCGCCCCGGGGGAGGCGGTGGATGCCCGCGTGCGCGCGCTGCGCGGGGCGGGGATGCGGGTACGGGCCATCGAGATCCCGGAGCTCGCGCTGGCGCGGCTTGCCGGGGCGGCGGGGCCGGCGGACCGGGCGGTGGCGCTGCTCGCCGCCGAGACGGGCACGAGCCTCCTGGTGGTGGCGCGCAACGGGGCCCTCTACCTCGCCCGCACCCTGCCCGTGGGGGTGGAGGTGGCGGCGGCGTCGGCTCCTGCGGCCGACGGCACGGGCCTCGCCCTGGAGGTGGACCCGCGCATCGAGTCCATGGCCCTGGAGCTGCAGCGGACCTTCGACCACTTCGAGAGCCACTTCGGCCTCGGCGCGGTGCAGGAGCTGCTGGTGGTGACCGGCGAGGGGGCGGCGGAGGCGGCGGCCCGGCTGGATGCCGCCCTCGGCGTGCGGGCGAGGGCCCTGGAGGCGCAGGCGTTGGGGCGGTGGGACGCCGAGCGGGCGGCGCTGGATCCGGCCGCGGCCTGCGCCCTCGGGGCGGTGCTCAGGCTGCGCGAGGAGGGGGCGTGAGCACCCAGCGCATCAATCTCTACCGCCCCGAGCGCTACCGCAACCCGGGCCGCCGCGAGGCCGTGGCCGGGACCGCGGTGGTGCTTCTCGCCCTGGTTGCGGCGGTCGCCCACGGCGTGCTGGGCCGGGTGGAGACGGCGCGGCTCGCGGCCCGCCTCGAGGCGGCGCGGGCGGCGCAGGCCGCGCTCGAGCAGGAGCTGGAATCGGTGCGGGCGCTGCCGGTGCCGCAGGCGGACGCGCGTCTCGTCGCGCGTCGCGACGCTCTGCACCGCGAGCTCGAGGGGCGTCGTCGCCTGGTGGGGATGCTGGACGCGCGCGATCTGCCCGGCGGCGCGGGGTTCGCCGGGGTCCTCGAGGGGCTGGCGCGGCGGCGCCTCGAGGGGGTCTGGATCGAAAGATTGACGATCGGCGACGGCGGTCGGGACCTGGCCGTGGGCGGGGGGGCGGTGGCGCCGCGGTTGCTGCCGCGCTGGCTCGCCGGGCTGCGCGAGGAGCCGGCGTTCGCGGGGCGGCTGTTCGACGAGTTCGCGATCCGCCGGCCGCAGCCGCGTCCGGCCCAGGTGGAGTTCGACCTGCGCACGCGGCCGTCGGAGGGCGGGGCCGGATGAGGATCGGCGCGCTCTGGCTGCGGCTGGAGCGGCTGCCGGCGCGCAGCCGCCGGCTCCTCTTCGCCGCCGCCCTCGCGGTGGTGGCGGCGGCCTGGTCGGCGCTGGTGGACACGCCGCTGCGCGCCGAGCGGGCGCGGCTCGGGGCGGAGCTTACGGAGGCGGCGCAGGCGCAGGCCCGGCTGCAGGCCGCGATCGCGGCCGAGCAGACGCGGCGGCGGGGCGACCCCGACGCGCCGCTGCGGGCCGAGATCGCCGCCCTGCAGGCGGAGCTCGAGGCGGTGAACCGGCGCCTCGACGCCATCGCCGCGGCCTTCATCCGGCCCGAGGAGATGCCGGAGCTGCTGCGCGACCTCATCGGCGAGGACGGCAGGCTGCGGCTGGTGGCGCTGCGCAACCTGCCGCCCCGGCCCTGGGGGGCGGCGCCGCCGGGCGGGGGGCCGGCGGAGGCCGAGGCGGGGGTGCCGCGGCTCTACCGGCACGGGCTGGAGCTCACGGTGGAGGGCGCCTACCTGGACGTCCTCGCCTATCTGCGGCGCCTCGAGGGGCTGCCGTGGCGGCTGCACTGGGCGGGGCTGGAGCTGGAGACGCTTCGGCCCGGGCGGGTACGGGTGGTGCTGCGGCTCGAGACCCTGAGCCTGCAGCGGCACTGGATCGGGGTGTGACGGTGGGGCGGATCCTGGCGGCGATGCTCGCGGCGCTGCTCTCGGGGGCGGCTGCGGCGGCGGAGGGGCTCGCGGATCCCACCCTGCCGCCCGCGGTCCCGGCGGCGCGCCAGGCGCGGGGGAAGGCCCCGGCGGCGCCGCCGCCGCGCCTCGAGGGGGTCCTCCTCGGGGGGGCGCGCCGGCTCGCGATCCTCGACGGGCGCACCGTGGGCGAGGGCGAGCGCGTCGGATCCTGGCGGGTGGCGCGGATCGGGCGCGGGGAGGTCGAGCTCGTGGGCGGCGGCCGCAAGGTGCGGCTTCGGCTCCCGCTGCCGCCGGTGGAGAGGAGGTGAGGGGCATGGTGCGGGGCCTTGGGGGGGCGATGCTGGCGCTGGCGCTGCTCGCCGGGTGCGCGGCGCCGCATCCGCGGCCGCAGGCGCCGCCGGCCGCCGGCGCGGACGGTGTGCGCGAGGCGCTGGCGGTGCCGGAGGCGGACGCCGGCGGGCAGGTCCCGGAGGCGGTGGCGCAGGCGCTGCTTCCGCCGGTGCGGGTGCAGCTCCCGGAGGCGGAGTCTTCGCCCGAGCCGCGCTTCGACATCGAGGTGCACGACGCCCCGGCCAAGGCCTTCTTCATGGGCCTGGTGCGCGGCACGCCATGGAACATGGTGGTGCACCCGGCGGTGGAGGGCTCCATCAGCCTCGAGCTCAAGAACGTCACCGTGCCCGAGGTGCTGCGCGTCGTGCGCGACGTCTACGGCTACGACTTCCGCCGCACCGCCACCGGCTTCGAGGTCTATCCGGCTCGGCTGAGCACGCGCATCTTCCACGTCGGCTACCCCGACGTGGTGCGTCGGGGCGAGTCGCGCACGCGGGTCAGCTCGGGCCAGGTCTCGCAGGGGGCGCGCAGCGAGGACGGCGGGGCCGGCTCGACCCCGGAGGAAGTCACCGGCAGCAGCGTCCGCACCGAGACCCAGTCGGACTTCTGGCGCGAGCTCGAGGCCGCGGTGCGCGCCCTCGTCGGCGGCGGCGATGGGCGCAGCGTGGTCGCGAGCCCGCAGACCGGGCTGCTGGTGGTGCGGGCGATGCCGGGCGAGCTGCGCGACGTGGAGGCCTACCTGGAGAAGGCGCGGCTGGCCCTGTCGCGGCAGGTGATCCTCGAGGCCAAGATCGTGGAGGTGGAGCTCGCCGACGGCTTCCAGAGCGGGATCAACTGGGCCGCGCTCCTCGGCGGCGGCGACCACTTCCTGGTGGGGCAGACCGGGGGCGGGCGCGCCCTCGCCGAGGGCCGCTCCGTGATCGCCGGCCAGGAGGGCAACCTCGATCCCCTCGACTTCAGCGCCGTCGCCGGGAACCTCGCCGAGGCCTTCGGCGGCGTGCTCACCTTCGCCGCCCGCTTCGACGACTTCACCGCCTTCCTGGAGCTGCTGGAGACCCAGGGCCGGGTGCGGGTGCTCTCGAGCCCGCGGGTGGCCACGGTCAACAACCAGAAGGCGGTGATCAAGGTGGGCTCGGACGAGTTCTTCGTCACCGACGTCTCCACCACCACCGTCACCGGCACCACCACCACCACCACCCCGGACGTCACCCTGACCCCGTTCTTCTCGGGCATCGCGCTGGATGTCACCCCCGAGATCGACGAGGAGGGCGGCATCGTGCTGCACATCCACCCGACGGTGAGCGAGGTCAGCGACCAGATCAAGACCATCACCATCGGCGGCGAGACCCAGACCCTGCCGCTGGCGGTGAGCCGGGTGCGCGAGGCCGACAGCGTGGTGCGGGCGCGCAGCGGGCAGGTGGTGGTGATCGGCGGGCTGATGCGGGAGTCCTCCACCGACGACCGCGCCGCCACGCCGGTGCTCGGCCGCCTGCCGGGGGTCGGCGCGCTCTTCCGCCACCGCCGCAGCGAGGCGCGCAAGAGCGAGCTGGTGATCCTGCTGCGCCCGGTGGTGGTGGACCCCGAGGGCCGCGTCTGGCGCGAGGCGATCGGCGAGTCGGCGCGGCGGGTCGAGGGCATGGACGGGCGCTGAGGCGGTGTACGAGGCGCACTTCGGACTGCGCGAGCCGCCCTTCCGGCTGACGCCGGACACCGGCTACTACTACAACACCGCCGGCCACCAGGAGGCCCTCAACGTGCTGCTGGTGGCGCTCGCAGGGGGCGAGGGCTTCGTCAAGATCAGCGGCGAGGTGGGCACCGGCAAGACGCTGCTCTGCCGGCTGCTGCTGGCGCGGCTGGAGGCGCCCTTCGAGAGCGCCTACCTGCCCAACCCCGCGCTGAGCCCGGCCGGCCTCTACCATGCCATCGCCGCCGAGCTGGGGCTGAGCCTCGCCCGCAACCTCGGCCAGCATCGGGTGCTGGCGGCGCTGACCGAGGCCCTCGTGGCGCGCGCCGCCGCCGGGCGGCGGGTGGTCCTCGTGGTGGACGAGGCGCAGGCCATGCCGCCGCCGACCCTGGAGGCGCTCAGGCTGCTGACCAACCTCGAGACGGAGCGGGAGAAGCTGCTGCAGGTGGTGCTCTTCGGCCAGCCGGAGCTCGACCGCGTGCTCGCCGAGCCGGGGCTGCGCCAGCTCCGCCAGCGCATCACCTTTTCCTACCGGATCCCCACCCTGGACCGCGCGGGGGTCGAGGGCTACCTGCGCCACCGGCTCACGGTGGCCGGGTGGGACGGACCCGGCACCCCCTTCGACCGCGCCGCGCTGCGGATGCTGGCCCGCGCAAGCGGCGGCATCCCGCGCCTCGTCAACATCCTCGCCCACAAGTCCATGATGCTCGCCTACGGGCGGGGGCGGCGGCGGGTGGGCGTGCGCGAGGTGCGGGCCGCCGTGCGCGACACCGAGGGCGCGGTGCGTCGCCGGCGCCCGGCCCTGCCGTGGGCGGTGGCCGGGGGGGCCGTCGCCGCCGCCGCCGCCGGCCTCGGCGCGGCCTACGCCTGGGGGGTGCTGGGGTGAGCGTCATCAACGAGATGCTGCGCGAGCTGGATGCGCGCCGCGCGCTCTCGCCGGCCACGCCCGGGATGCCGGCGGAGGTGGCGCCGGTGCGCGCCGGCCGGGGCGGCCGCCTCGGCCGGGTCCTGGCGCTGCTCGTCCTCGCCGGCGGGCTCGCCGTGCTGGCGGGGGTCCTGGGCAGGTCCGGGCCGCCGCTTCGGGCGCGCGGGGAGGCGGCGGCCCCGGAGCCGGCGCCGCCGCCGGCCGAGCTCGTGCAGACGGAGCGGCCCGCGGCGGCGCAGGCCGATGCGGGGCCCGCCCCCGCACCGCACCCCGACGCCGGGAAGGGGCCGGGCGCCGCGGGAGAGCGGCCGGCCGCAGCGCGGGGCGAGACGGCCGCCGCGACCGCGGCGCCGCCGGCGGCAGCGCGGACCGTTCCTGCGGAGGCGGCGGCCTCGCGCCCTGTCGCGACGCCCCCCGCGAAGGAGGCGGCGTCGAGGCGTACGGCGCGGGCGCCGCAGCCGGCCAAGCCCAAGGCGTCCCCACCCCCGCCGCCCCGCCCGGTGGCGGCAGCCGAGGTGGCCGCCCCGCCGCCGGTGCGCCGCATCGAGCGCCCGCCGACGCCTGCGGAGCAGGCCGAGGCCGCTTACGGGGAGGCGGTGGCGCTGCTTCGTCGGGGGGAGGTGCGCGAGGCCGAGGTGCGGCTGCGCGCGGCGCTTGCGTCCGATCCGGGGCACCGCGGGGCGCGGCTGCTTCTTGCCTCGCGGCTGCTCGAGGCCGGCCGCGGGGAGGAGATGGCGGCGCTCGTGCGGGAGGGGCTCGCGCGCGACCCGGCCGATGCCGAGCTCGCCCTCGTCGCGGGGCGCTGGCTCGCCGCACAGGGGCGCTGGGCGGAGGCGCGGGCCCTGCTGGAGGGCGCGCTGGGGCCGGCGGCGCCGGCCGCCCTCCACCAGCTCCTGGGGGCGGTCTACCAGCGCCTCGGCGCCCACGCCGAGGCGGTGGCGGCCTACCGGCGGGCGGCCGCCGCCGGGCAGGGGGCGGCGGCCTGGCTGGGGCTTGCCATCAGCCTCGAGGCGCTGGGGGCGCGGCGGGAGGCGCTCGCGGCCTACCGGCGGGCGCGTCCGGGGCTTGCGGGCGAGGCGGCGCGCTACGCCGAGGGCAGGATCGCGGCGCTCGCCGCGGAGGGGAGGGACTGATGGCCGAGGAGGCGAGGCGGCGCATCCGCATCGGCGATCTCCTCGTCGAGCACGGCCTCATCACCGCCGAGCAGCTCCAGCACGCCCTCGCCGAGCAGAAGCGGCTTGGCCTCAAGCTCGGGCGCACCCTGGTCCAGCTCGGCTACATCGGCGAGGAGCAGCTCCTCGACTTCCTCGCCCGCCAGCTCGGCGTCCCCCACATCGACCTGCGCCAGTACCGCTACCGCCCCGAGCTGGTGCGGCGCCTGCCCGAGACCTACGCCCGGCGCTTCCGCGCCATCGTGTTGGCCGAGGAGGCGGACGGGGCCTACCTCGTGGGCATGGCCGATCCCACCGATCTCTTCGCCTACGACGAGATCCGGCGCCTCCTCGGCCGCCCGGTGCGCCAGGCCCTGGTGCGCGAGAGCGACCTGCTCGCGGTGCTGGACCAGGCCTACCGGCACGGCGACGAGCTCAGCGACCTCGCCCAGGCGGTGAGCGAGGACCTGGGGGAGGCCGGCATCGATCTCGCCGAGCTCGCCGAGGGGGCGGGGGGCGATGCCCCGGTGGTGCGTCTGATCCAGACCCTGTTCGAGGACGCGGTGCGCGCCGGGGCCTCGGACATCCATGTGGAGCCCGACGAAGGGGTGCTGCGGCTTCGGCTTCGCATCGACGGCGTGCTCCAGGAGCAGGTGATGAAGGAGGTGCGGGTCGCCCCGGCCCTGGTCTCGCGCCTCAAGCTCATGAGCGGGCTCGACATCTCGGAGAAGCGCCTGCCCCAGGACGGGCGCTTCCAGGTCCAGGTGCAGGGGCGGCGCATCGACGTGCGCCTCTCCACCATGCCGGTGCAGCACGGCGAGGCGGCGGTGATGCGCCTGCTCGACCCGGAGCGGGCCAAGCTCTCGCTGGAGCAGCTCGGCATGCCCCAGGAGATGCTCGGGCGCTACCGGCGGCTCGTGGCCTCGCCCCACGGCATGGTGCTGGTCACCGGGCCCACCGGCTCGGGCAAGACCACCACCCTCTACGCCACCCTCGCCGAGCTCAACCGCCCGGAGAAGAAGATCATCACCGTCGAGGACCCGGTGGAGTACCGGGTGCCGCGGGTCAACCAGGTGCAGGTCAACTTCCGCATCAACCTCACCTTCGCCGGCGTGCTGCGGGCGGCCCTGCGCCAGGACCCGGACATCCTCCTGGTGGGCGAGATGCGAGACCAGGAGACGATGCAGATCGGTCTCCGCGCGGCGATGACCGGGCACTTCGTGCTCTCGACCCTGCACACCAACGATGCCGTGGCCACCGCGAGCCGGCTCATCGACATGGGCGGGGAGGGCTATCTGGTGGCGGCGGCGCTGCGGGGGATCGTCGCCCAGCGGCTGGTGCGCCGGGTCTGCGACGCCTGCCGGGTGCCGGACGAGCCCCTGCCCCAGACCCGGGCCTGGCTCGAGGCCCTCGAGATCCCGTTCGAGGGGGAGGAGGCCGGCTTCGTGCGCGGCCGCGGCTGCCCGCGCTGCAACAACACCGGCTACCGCGGGCGCATCGGGGTCTACGAGCTCCTCGAGATGGACGCCGGGCTCACCGACGCCCTGCGGCGCGAGGACATGGCCGCCTTCGCCGCGCAGGCGCGCCAGAGGCCGGACTATCGTCCCCTGGTCCACGCCGCCCTGGACTACGCGCGCGTCGGGGTCACCAGCCTCGAGGAGGTGATGCGGGTCGCGGGCGAGTCGGTGGCGGCGGGGGCGGAGGGCTGAGCCGTGGCCCGCTACCGCTACCGGGGGCGCGACCGCCACGGCGCCGTGGTGGAGGGGGTGCTCGAGGGGCCGTCGGCGGAGGCGGTGGCCGAGCGGCTGCTGGGGGAGGGGCTGACCCCGGTGGCGATCGAGGCCGAGGTCACGCGGGCGCCGCGGGGCGACCTGCTGGGGCGGCTGTTCGAGCGCGGGCCGGGCCTCGACGAGCTGATCCTCTTCAGCCGCCAGATGTACTCGCTGCTCAAGGCCGGGGTGCCGATCCTGCGGGCGATGAGGGGGCTCGTGGAGACCACGCGCTCGGCGCGCATGCGCCAGGTGCTGGAGGAGATCGCGGAGGGGCTCGAGTCGGGGCGGTCGGTCTCGGCCTGTCTCGCCCGCCACCCGGAGGTCTTCTCCTCCCTCTACGTGGCGGTGGTCGCAGTGGGCGAGAACGCCGGGCGCCTCGACGAGGCCTTCAGCCAGATGGCCGACACCCTGGAGCGCGAGCGGGAGACGCGCCAGCGCATCCGCACCGCCATGCGCTATCCGGTCATCGTGCTCAGCGCCATCGCCATCGCTGTCTTCGTCATCAACCTGTTCGTGATCCCCGCCTTCTCGCGGGTCTTCGCCGGCTTCCAGATGGAGCTGCCGTGGGCGACGCGGGTGCTGCTGGCGGTCTCGGCCTTCTTCACCGCCTGGTGGCCGCACCTGCTCGTCGCGGCGGCGGTGGCGGTCGCGGGGCTGCGCCGCTATGTCGCCACCGAGGCGGGGCGGCTGCGCTGGGACCGCCTCAAGCTGCACCTGCCGGTGGTGGGGAGCATCATCCTGCGCGCGACGCTGGCCCGCTTCGCCCGCTCCTTCGCCCTCTGCCAGCGCTCCGGGGTGCCCCTGCTGGCGACCCTGACCGCGGTGGCGCGGGCGGTGGACAACCGCTTCGTGGAGGGCAGGATCCTCGCCATGCGGGAGGGCGTGGAGCGGGGCGACACCCTCACCCGCACCGCCCGCGCCACCGGGCTCTTCACCCCGCTCGTGATCCAGATGGTCGCGGTGGGGGAGGAGACGGGCGCGGTGGACGACATGCTTGCGGAGGTCGCGGACTTCTACGAGCGGGAGGTGGACTACGAGCTCAAGTACCTCTCCGACGCCATCGAGCCCATCCTCATCGTGGCCGTCGGCGTCATGGTGCTGATCCTCGCCCTCGGGGTCTTCCTGCCCATGTGGGAGCTGACCTCGCTGGCGCGCCGGGGCTGAGCGGAGGGGCGGGATGCGATGGCGTGCGCGGGGCTTCAGCCTGCTCGAGCTCACCCTCGTCGTCATCGTGGTGGTGCTGCTGATCCGGTTCGCCATCGATCGGCTGCTGCCCCTGCGCATCGAGGCCGAGCGGGTGGCGGTGGCCCAGGTGGTGGGGGGGCTGCGCAGCGCGCTGGGCCTGGAGGCGGCGCGGCGCGTGGTCTCGGGCGGGGTGCAGGCCCTGGCGGCGCTCGACGGGGGCAACCCCATGCTGCTGCTGCAGCAGGTGCCGCAGGGCTACGTCGGCGAGGCCGAACGGGTGGATCCGGCGGCGCTGCCTCCGGGGGCGTGGGCCTTCGAGCGTGCCAGCGGCATCCTGATCTACCGTGTGCGCTTCGCGGAGCACTTCCGCGGCGGCGGGCCCGGGCCGCCGCACATCCGCTTCCGTGTCCGCCTCGTCTACGAGGACGTGGACGGGGACGGGCGCTTCGCGGCGGGAGAGGACCTCCCGCAGGGGCTCGATCTGGTCGCCCTCGAGCCCTACACCTGGCTCAAGGACTGAAGGCGGGCGGCCGACAAGGGGAAAAGTGGTGCCCCATGCGCAAACGGGGCATGATTGCGGCATCGACACAACTGGGGAGCATCGACATGCATCGCAGGCAGCAGGGCTTCACCCTCATCGAGCTGGTCATCGTCATCATCATCCTCGGCATCCTCGCCGCCACGGCGCTGCCGAAGTTCGTCAACTTCAAGGACGATGCCCAGCAGGCCGCCGTCGAGGGCGTGGCCGGCGCCCTGAGCTCGGCCGCCTCCATCAACTTCGCGGCGCGCAGCCTCGACAGCACCAAGGGCGTGGCGGTGGCCGACTGCTCGGACTTCGAGAGCGCGCTTCAGGGCGGCGCCCTTCCCTCGCCGTCCA
Organism: Inmirania thermothiophila; assembly: GCF_003751635.1. NCBI lineage: Bacteria > Pseudomonadati > Pseudomonadota > Gammaproteobacteria > Chromatiales > Ectothiorhodospiraceae > Inmirania > Inmirania thermothiophila. Next base: position 107,122 of record NZ_RJVI01000001.1, on the reverse strand, counting down.
ACGGCAGCTATTCGATCCGCGACCTCGGCGCGAGCTTCCCCGCCACCGACGGGAGCACCGCCACCTGCACGGTGGTGCTGAAGGATACCGGCGGCAACGTGGTGGCGAGCGCCACCTTCACTGCGATCGAGGTCGACTGAGGGCGGGGGTCCCGAGCGGCGGGCCCTTGCGGCCCGCCGTCCTCTCATGGAGGCGCTGCCGGCGCGAGGGGTCCGCGAGCTGGCGGGGCTGCAGCTTCGCCTGCCCCTCGCCACGCTCGCCCATTGCGCCGTCCTCGCGGCCCTGGTGGGGTTTGCCTACGCCAACGCCCTCCAGCTCCCCTTCCTGTTCGACGACGTCCCCAACATCGTCCTCAATCCGGCGGTCCATCCCCGGTCGGCGGCGGACCTGGCGGCGGTGCTGGACTCGCCTTACTCGGCGCGCCGGCCGCTGGCGCTGGCCACCTTCGCCCTCAACTACCTCGCGGGTGGGCTCGACCCCGCCGGCTACCACCTGGTCAACATCGTCATCCACGGGGCCAACGCCCTCCTCCTCTACGCCCTAATCCGCATCCTGCTCGCCGCCCTCGGGCGGGACCCCGGGGAGGCGGCGCGCCTCGCCTTCTGGGGGGCGGCGCTGTGGGCGGTGAATCCGCTCCAGACTCAGGCCGTCACCTACGTGGTGCAGCGGATGGCGGCGTTGGCGGCGCTCTTCTACCTCGCGGGGCTTGCGCTGCTCGCCCTCCACCGCGCGGGAAGGCTCAGGCCGGGGCGGTTCTGGATGGGGCTCATTGCCTGCTGGGTCCTCGCCCTCGCGAGCAAGGAGAACGCCGCCACCCTGCCGCTGGCGGTGCTGCTGCTGGACCGCACCGTCTATGCCCACCGCCGTCCGCTGGTGGGGGGACGTGCCCTGGCGCTGCTGGCGCTGGTGCTGGCGGGGCTGGCCTGGTTCTATCTCGGCGGCCGCCTGCCGGACTGGACGGCGCGCTACCCCGGTCGCGACTTCTCGCCCCTGGAGCGGCTGCTCACCGAGCCGCGAGTCCTCTGGCACTACCTCGGGCTCTACCTCTGGCCGCTGCCCTCGCGGCTGCACCTGGACTACGCCTGGGCGCCCTCGCGGGGGCTCCTCGACCCGCCCGTCACCGCCCTCGCCCTGGCCGCGTGGGCGCTGGCGGCGATGCTCGCCTGGCGGCTGCGGCGGGCGGCGCCGCTCGCCGCCTTCGCCCTGCTCTTCTACCTCCTGGCCTCGGCGGTGGAGGCCTCGTGGGTGGACCTGGAGCTCGTCTTCGAGCACCGCGCCTACCTGCCCACGGCCTTCCTCGCCGCCGGTGCCCTGAGCCTGCTGGGGGGGCGGGGGGCGCGCTGGAGCGCGCCGGCGCTGGCGGTGGCGGTGGGTCTTGCGGCGCACGCCACCACGCTTCGCAACGAGGACTGGGGCGTGCGCGCGGAGTTCTGGCGCACCGAGCAGGCGCGCGGGGCGACACCGGCGCGGGCGGCCATCAACCGCGCCTTCGGTCTCCTGCGCCAGGGCCGGCATGCCGAGGCGGTGCGCGTGGCCGAGGCCGCCCTCGGCGAGGCCGAGGGGCGCCGGCGCCTGATCCTGCTCAACCTCATCGGCATGGGTCGGCTCTTCGCGGGCGATCTCGACGGCGCGCGCTCGGCCTTCGAGCGCCAGCGGGCGGAGTTCGGCCTGACCCTGGACGCGGCCTTCTACCTCGGCGAGATCGCCCTGCGCGCGGGCGATGCCGCCGGCGCGCAGCGATGGATCGCGACCCTGGAGGCGGCCGGGGCGCGGCCCCATGCGCGCATCCTCGAGGCGGGGCGGGCCCTGCGGGCGGGCGATGCCGCGGCGGCGGTGGCGCGGCTGCGCGAGGCGCTCGCCGCGGTGCCGGCAGGGGACGACGAGCTGCGGGGGCTGGTGGAGCTGCACCTGGCCAACGCGCTGCTCGCCCTCGGGCGGCCCGCCCAGGCGCGCGAGGTCTACCTGCGCATCGTCCGGCGCGATCCCGAGAACCACGAGGCCTGGCGCGCGCTCATGCGGATGCTGGAGGCGGGCGGCGATGCGGCCGGGGCGGCCCGCATCCGCAGGCTGCTCGAGGGGCAGGGGGTGGCGCCGTGAGGCGGGCGGGGGGGTTCACCCTGACCGAGGCGGTGATCGTGCTGGTGCTCGTGGGGGTGCTGGCGGTCTTCGCCGCGCCGCGGCTCATGGACACCCGGGCGGCGCGCGAGCGCGGCTTCTTCGACGAGCTGCTCTCGGCGATCCGCTACGCCCAGGTCCTGGCGGTGGGGTCGGGCTGCCCGGTGCGGGTGACCATCGAGGCCGCGGGCTATCGGGTCGAGCGGCACCAGACCGGCTGCACCGCGGGACCCTGGATCACCGTGGCGCATCCCTCGCGCGCCGGCGGGCTCGAGCGCGGCGGCGCGCCCGCGCCCCTCGCCCTCGACGGAGCGGCGCCGGCGAGCCTCGTCTTCACGCCCCTGGGCGAGGTGGAGGACGGCAAGGATCACACCGTGACCCTGGGCGGGCGCAGCATCCAGGTCTGGGGCGGCAGCGGCTACGCGGAGGCCTCCTGATGGGGCGGCGGGCGGAAGGCTTCACCCTGGTGGAGCTGGTGATCGCCATCGTCATCCTGGCCATCGCCGTCGCCGGCGTCCTCCTCGCCTTCCAGCAGACCGCCGCGCGCAGCGCCGATCCGCTCCTGGTGCAGCAGGCGGTGGCGGTGGCCGAGGCCTATCTCGAGGAGATCCAGCTGCGCGCCTTCGACGATCCCGACGGCGCCGACGGCGAGGCGAGCCGCGCCGACTACGACGACGTGGACGACTACGACGGCCTGAGCGACCTCGGCGCCCGCGACCAGGAGGGCAACGCGGTGGCGGGGCTGGGCGACTACCGGGTCGATGTCGCGGTGGCCCATGCGGCGCTGCACACCGTGCCCGCCGCCGATGCCTACCGCATCGAGGTGCGCGTCCGCCATCAGCGGCGGGCGGACGTGGACGTGACCCTGACCGGCTACCGGACCCGTTACTGAGATGGTGCGCGGGCGCGGCTTCACCCTCGTCGAGCTGGTCGCGGTGATGACCATCATCGGCGCCATCGCCGCCGTCGCCGCCTCCTTCATCCCCGGCGCGGTGACCTCCTACCAGGCGGTCTCGCGCCGCGCCGAGCTCACCGCGGTGGCCGAGCTCGCGCTTCAGCGCATGGCGCGCGACCTGCGCGCGGCGCTGCCCAACAGCGTGCGCGTGACCGGGGGCGGCACCGTGCTGGAGCTGGTGGAGAGCGTGGATGCGGCGCGCTACCGCGACGACCCGCCGCCCGGAAGCCCGGACGCCGTCCTCGACTTCACCGCGCCCGACGACGCCTTCGACGTCATCGGGCGCCTGACGCGCTTCGCCGAGATCCAGGTGCCCGGCGACGCGGTGGTGATCTACAACCTCGGCGTGGCAGGGGCCGACGCCTACGCGGGCGACAACCGCGCCGCCCTCGCCGGCGGCACCACGGACAGCCACATCGCGCTCGCCGCGCCGACGCAGTTCCCGCGGCCCTCGCCCCGGCAGCGCTTCTTCGTCGTGCGCGGGCCGGTGACCTACCTCTGCGACCCCGCCGCCGGCACCCTCACCCGCTACCACGGCTACGGCTGGCACGCGAGCCAGGCCGACGTGGACACGACGGCGGAGCTTGCCGCCCTCGGCGCCGGCGAGGCCCGCATGGCCGCCGGCGTCACCGCCTGCAGCTTCACCTACCAGGCGGGCACGAGCCGGCGGGCGGCGCTGGCGACGCTGCGCATCAGCCTGGCCCAGGGGGACGAGTCGGTGACCCTGCTGCGCCAGGTCCACGTGGTGAACGCGCCGTGAGGGGCCGGGGCTTCGCCACCGTGACCGCGGTCTTCCTCCTGGTGGTGCTCGCCGCCATCGCCACCTACCTCCTCACGGTGGCCGGAGCACAGCGCGAGACCGCCCGCTACGCGGTGCAGGGGGCGCGCGCCTACCAGGCGGCCCTGGCAGGCATCGAGTGGGCGCTGCACCAGATCGCCCCCACCGGCGCGGCCGCGCCCTCGGCCGCCTGCGGCACGGCGCCGGCCACCGACGTCGCCACCACCTTCACCGTCGCCGCCGGGGGCGGGGCGGACTTCACCGTGACCGTCGTGTGCCGATACACCGAACACAGGGAGCGCGCCGACGACTATGCGGTCTACGAGATCACCAGCACCGCCGAGACCGGGGCCTGGGGTAGCCTCGCCTACGTGCGGCGGCGGATCCGGACGGTGGTGACCGATGCGCCGTGAGGACGGAGGCCGGGGGGCGCTTGCAGCCCTGGTGCTCTTGGCGGGGCTCGCGCCGGGCGCCGCGGAGGCGTGGTGGGATCCGGCCTGGAGCGCCCGCGAGCAGCTCGAGGTGCGGGTCGGGCCCAACGTGCCCGACAAGGGCTACGCGGGCTACACGGTGCGGGTCGTCGTCGACGGCAAGGCCTGGATCGCCGCCGGCACCCTGCAGCCCGACTGCGACGATCTACGGGTCGTGTACGGCGACGGGAGCACGGCCAAGGAGCTCCCGCGCCACGTGGTGGGCTGCGGCACCGCCGCCACCGAGGTGCGCTTCAAGCTCGCCGCCGACATCGCCGCCAACGGCAGCGACGCCGGCTACTACCTCTACCACGGCAACCCGGCTGCTCCCGCGCCGGCCGCCCCGGGCCCCACCGACGTCTACCTCTGGTACGACGATGCCAGCGTCGACCGCAGCGCAAGCTACGTCCACGGCCGTATCGATCCCTGGCATGGCCAATGGTGGGACGACTCCCTGACCTGGGATGCGGCGGGCTACTACCGCTACCGCAACGACGACAACCACACCAGCGGCTACCGGCGGACGGTGGACGAGCGCGACGTCTACATCGAGGCCGAGTTCTACCACACGGGCTGCTTTCCCCTCAGCATGACCACGGGGCTGCTGGTGCGGGGCCGCATCGACTCGGGAAGCGGCGGCAGTGAGACGTCCGACAGCTACTACGCCTCGAACCGCGGCGAGCAGGACGGCTGCGGGAGCAACCACGACTACCCGCACGACGGCGACATCCTGCGGGGCGAACGCACCGTCACGGCGGTGGACGGCCCCAACCCGCCCGCCATCGCCACCGGACGGTGGCGGCGCCAGGCGCTTGCGGCGTGGGGTGTCGGGCCCACCCGTCTCAAGTTCTGGGACAGCGACGCGGGCTGGGCGAGCATGGGCTGGCCCACCGACGCCGAGCTCCAGGCCTCCGGCACCGACGGCGGCGGCGACGAGGTCACGGGGCGCGGCTTCGTCGCGGTCATGACGGCCCAGGACCAGGCCCGGCTGCGCAACATCCTCGTGCGCCGCTACGTCGAGCCGGAGCCGACGGTGACCCTGGTGGGCGCCGGGGGCGGTCCCGTGTGCTCCACCACCACGGTGGGCACGGACGACCTCAAGGCGGTCCACGGCGTGTCGGACCGCTGGGTCCTCGCGGTGGGCAAGAAGGGCCAGATCCTCGAATACGACGGCGCCGGCTGGACGGACGTGGCGACGCCGACGACCGAGGAGCTGAAGGGGATCTTCGCCCTCGACACGGTGACGGCCTTCGCGGTGGGGGACAAGGGCGCCGTGCTCCGCCGCGGCGCGGGCGGCTGGAGCGTCCTCCCGGGGCCGGGCACCACCAAGGACCTCGAGGCGGTCTGGGCCTACTCGGCGGGCGAGGTCTACGTCGCGGGCAAGGACGGCACCCTGTGGCGGTACGACGGTGCGGCGTGGACCGATCTCTCGCGGGCGGCGGGCACCGGTGGGAAGGACGACTTCAAGGACCTCTGGGGCGATGCCTCGACCCTCTACGCCCTCACCGACGACGGCAAGCTGTTCTGGCTCGACCGCGCCTCCGGCGTCTGGCGCAGCGACGGCGCGTCCTGCCCGGCGAGGACGCGGGGATTCGAGAGCCTGTGGGGGGGCGGGGGCGTGCTCTACCTCGCGGGCAAGGACGACAAGAAGGGCGCGGTCTACCGTTGGGACGGCGCATCCTGCACCGTGGTGGCGACGGCGTTGGAGGACCTCAAGGGGATCTACGGCGCGGGGGCGGACCGCATCGTGGCGGTGGGCAAGAAGGGCGTGGTCCTGAGCTGGGACGGCGCGGCCTGGAGCGAGACCACCGAGGCAGGCGGCACCGATCTCGAGGAGGTGTGGGTCTCCCCCTCGGGGCTCGCCTACTACGCCGGCAAGGGCGGGACGGTGACCGTCTGCAGCGGGGCCGTGCCGACGCTGGACCACTTCGTCGTCGACGCCGGCGCGGGCACCGCGAGCACCTGCATGCCGCGTGCGGTCACCATCACCGCCTACGACAGCTCCGGCGCGGTGCTCGGCGGCTACACCGGCACCGTCTCCATCACCACCTCCGCCGGCCACGGCGACTGGTCGGTCTCCGCCGGTTCCGGCACCCTCGACAACGGCGGCGCCGACGACGGTGCCGCCACCTACACCTTCGACGCCGCCGACGGCGGCAGCGTCGTGCTGGAGCTTGCAGACGTCCACGCCGACGACCTCACCATCACGGTGGCCGACGCCTCGGCGGGGGTGGGCAGCACCTCCGCCACGGTGTCCTTCCGCGACGACGCCTTCGTCCTGACCCCCACCGACACGCTGGGTACCGAGGTGGTGGCCGGGCGCGGCCACGGCTTCAAGGCCGAGCTGTGGCGGCGCGATCCGGTCACGGGCGACTGCGCCGTCGCCGCCGGCTACGCCGGCGCGGTCAAGCTCAAGGCCTGGGTGGTGCGCGACGGGGCCGACCCCGGGGGGGGCGGGCCGGCCATCGGCGGCACCGTGCTGCCGGACAGCGCCCCGCTCGGCAACAACATCGCCCTGACCTTCGTCGCGGGTGTCGCCGGCTTCACCCTGGACACCAGCGACGCCGGCAAGTACGCCCTCGCCCTGCGCGACGATGAGTCGGGCTTCGCCCGGGACGCGGCGGGCAACCCGCGGCCCATCGCCGGCGGCTCCGCCACCCTCACGGTGCGCCCCTTCGGGCTGTCGCTGGAGGGGATCCAGGCGGGCGGCACCGCCAACCCGGGCAGCACCACCCCGGCCGGTGCGGTGTTCGCCAAGGCCGGGCGCCCCTTCGACGTGCGCGTGCGTGCGGTGATCTGGCAGGCGGCGGACGACGCCGACGGCGACGGCGTCCCGGACGCGGGGGCGGATCTTGCGGACAACGGCACCACCCCCGCCTTCGCCTGGTCGACGACCCTCGCCGCGGGGGCGCCGTATGCCCCGGCGGGCGGGGCCCTCGGGAGCCTCGCCCGGGGCGGTGTCGGCGCCCCCGTGGTGGCCGCCTCCGAGTACGCGGCGGGGGAGGCGACGGTGAGCGATCTCGGCTACTCCGAGGTGGGCGCCTTCACCCTGGGCGCCTCCGCCAGCGCCTATCTCGGCAGCGCCGGGGTCGACGTCGGCGCGGTCGGGGTTACGGTGGGCCGGTTCACGCCCGACCATTTCGACGTCGCCCTCAACACCCCGGCGTTCGACACCTTCTGCGACGCCGGCGGCTTCACCTACCTCGGCCAGCCCTTCGGCTACGCCACCGCGCCCGTGATCACGGTGACCGCGCGCAACGCCCAGGGCGGCACCACCGCCAACTACACCGGGGCGTGGATGCGGCTGACCAACGCGAGCCTGGGCCTGCCCGCCTACGCGGCCGCCACCGGCACCCTCGATCTCTCGGGCCTGCCCGCCTCGGGCGATCCCGCCATCGCCGACCTCGGGGCCGGCACCGTGACCCTCACCTTCTCCGCCGGCAGCGGCCTGCGCTTCGACCGCTCCGGCGGTCCCGTGCCGCCCTTCGACGCCGAGATCGCGCTGTCGCTGGACGTGGTGGACGCCGACGGCGTCGCCTATGCCGGCAACCCCGCGCGGTTCGGCGACGCCAGCGCCGGCAACGGCATCGCCTTCGACGCCGGCAAGTCCATGCGCTACGGGCGGCTGGCCCTGGATCCGGCCCACGGCCCGGAGCTGCTGCCGCTTCAGCTTCCGCTTCGCATCGAGTACTGGGGCGACCCCGACGGCGACGGTGTCGCGAGCTTCGTCACCCACGCCGACGATGCCTGCACCACGGTGGCGGCCTCCGCCGTAAGCCTCTCCGGCTACACCGGCAACCTCGATCCGGCCGACCTCGACGGCGACGGCGACGGGCTGCCGGACGTGGCGGTGACGCTTTCGGCCGGGGCCGGCAGCGTCGCCCTCACGCAGGCCCCCGGCGCCGGCAACGACGGCGCCGCGGAGGTGGGCGTCGACGCCCCCGTCTGGCTCGAGTACGACTGGAAGGGGACGGGTGCGGCCGACCCCGCGGCGCGGGCCACCTGGGGCGTCTACCGCGGCGACGACTACCGCATCTATCAGCGCGAGCTGTACTGACCGGCCCTGCGGGGCGCCGGCTGGCGCCTCTCCTCCCCCGGCTCGATGCCGAGCTCGCGCAGCTTGCGGGTGAGTGTGTTGCGGCCCCAGCCCACGAGGCGGGCGGCCTCCTGCCGCAGGCCTCCGGTGTGGGCCAGCGCGGTCTCGGCCAGCGCCCGCTCGAAGCGCGGGCCGGCCTCGGCGAGGAGGTCGGCGGCGCCGGCGGCGAGGCGCGCCGCGGCCCAGCGGCGAAGCGCCGCCTCCCAGTCCTCGGCCGCCTCGGGGGCCGGCGCGGCGTCGGCGCACAGCTCCGGCGGCAGGTCCTCGGCCTGGATCTCCCGCCCCGACGCCATCACCGTGAGCCAGCGGCAGGTGTTCTCGAGCTGGCGGACGTTGCCGGGCCAGGGGAGCGAGCCCAGCACCGCCGCCGCCTCGTCGCTCAGGCGCTTGGGCTCGACCCCCATCTCCGCCGCGGCGCGGCGGAGGAAGTGGCGGGCGAGCCGGGGGATGTCGCTGCGGCGCTCACGCAGCGGCGGCACGCGGATGCGGATGACGTTGAGGCGGTGGTAGAGGTCCTCGCGGAAGAGCCCCTCGCGCACCCGCGCCTCCAGGTCCTGGTGGGTGGCGGCGATGACGCGCACGTCGACGCGCACCGGGTCGCGCCCGCCGACGGGGAAGAACTCGCCGGTGGCGAGCACCCGCAGCAGCCGCGTCTGCAGCTCCGCCGGCATGTCCCCGATCTCGTCGAGGAACAGCGTCCCGCCGTGGGCCTGCTCGAAGCGCCCGGGCCGGCGCGACGCCGCGCCCGTGAAGGCCCCCTTCTCGTGCCCGAAGAGCTCGGATTCCAGCAGGTCCCGCGGGATCGCCGCCATGTTGAGGGCGATGAAGGGACCTCCCGCGCGCGGCCCGTGGCGGTGCAGGGCGTGGGCCACCAGCTCCTTGCCGGTGCCGGACTCGCCCACGATGAGCACCGTCGCATGGGAGCGCGCGAGGCGGCCGATGGCGCGGAAGACCTCCTGCATCGCGGGGTCCTCGCCGATGATCTCCGGCGCCGCCGCGGGCGGCGGCGCTTCGGCGGGGGCGCTTGCGCGCTGACGCAGGGCCCGCCGCACCAGGGCCACCGCCTCGTCCACGTCGAAGGGCTTGGCCAGGTACTCGAAGGCGCCCCCGCGGTAGGCGGAGACGGCGCTGTCCAGGTCCGAGTGGGCGGTGATGACGATCACCGGCAGGTCGGGGTCCTCGGCGCGCACCGCCTCGAGCAGCGCGAGACCGTCGAGGCCGGGCATGCGGATGTCGCTCACGAGGGCCTCGGGCGCCCCCTCGGCGCGCAGCGCCGCGAGCGCCGCATCGCCGTCGGCGAAGCAGCGCACCGCGAATCCCGCGCCCCCGAGCGCCCGCTCCAGGACCCAGCGGATGGAGCGGTCGTCGTCCACCACCCAGACGCGGGGGCGGCCGATGGCGTGAGGCTCAGCCATCCCTCTCCTCCAAGGGCAGCAGCAGGGTGAAGATCGTGCGCCCCGGCGCGCTCTCGCACTCGACGAGCCCGCCGTGCCGGACGGCGATGTCCTGGGCGATGGACAGTCCCAGGCCCGTGCCCTCCGGCCGCGTGGTCACGAGCGGATAGAAGATCTGCTCCTGCAGCTGCGGGGGCACGCCGGGGCCGTCGTCCTCCACCTCGATCCGCGCCACCAGCCGGTGGCGTCGCTCGCCGATGGTGAACTGGCGCTGCACCCGGGTGCGCAGCACCACGCGACCCCGCCCGCCCGTCGCCTGCAGCGCGTTGCGGCCGAGGTTGAGCACCGCCTGGATCAGGCCGTCGGCGTCCGCCGTGAGCTCCGGGATGCTGGGGTCGTAGTCGGCCACGACGCGGGCCTCGGGGGCCTCGGCGGCGAGGAGGTGGCGCACCCGCTCCGTGACCTCGTGGAGGTTGATCCTGCGGCGCCGCGGCTGGCGCGACGGCCCCAGCATCCGGTCCAGCAGCGCGCCGAGGCGGTCGGCCTCGGCGAGGATCACCTCCACGTACTCGCGGAGGGGGCTCGCCCCCAGCTCGCGGCCGAGCAGCTGCGCCGCGCCCCGCAGGCCGCCGAGGGGGTTGCGGATCTCGTGGGCGAGGCCGCGCAGCACCGAGGCCGTGACCTGCTGGCGGCTGCGCAGCTGGTCCTCGCGCGCGATCTGGAGCAGCCGGTCGAGCACCTGCAGTTCCACCACCAGATCGGCGGGCGGATCCCCCATGGGGGTCACCGTGCAGTCCACCGTCACCGTCCGCCCGTCGGCGAGGGCGAGACGGGCCTCGCGCTCGGTGAAGGGCTGGCCGGTCCGGGCGGCCCGCGCGAGGCGCTCGGCGAGCGGCCCGCTTCGCAGCAGGCGGGACAGCGGCATGGCGAGGACCTGGCGGCGGCTCAGTCCCAGCAGGTCCTCGCCGGCGGCATTGACGTGGCGCAGCCGGCCGTCCGGGGCGAGCAGCAGCACGGCGGTGGTGAGATGGTCGAGGAGCAGATCGTAGCGGGGCGGATCCATGTCCGAGCTCCCTGCAAGATGCGGGCCTGGATTTCGCAGGCCCGCACAGGGGGACGGGCGCAGGGGTCATGCACCATTGTAGTGCACGGCGCCCCGGACAGGGGCGGGGTCGTTCAGGAGGCGCCCGGGGCGGCCCGCCGCAGGAGCGCCGATTCCCGATGCAGATAGACGGTCACGGGTTCGGCGCGAGCGACCTCGCGGCCTTCGCCGTCCAGAACGCGGGCGCCGATGCGGTGGGTGCCGCGGTCGACGTTGGTAAGGGTGAACTGGGTGACGCGGGCGGGCGCCCCCTGGGGGCGGTCGTCGACGAGGATCTGCACCGCGTGGCCCTCTCGCAGCGCCGGCTCCAGGTTGACCACCACGGTGATGCGGCCCTCGTTGTCGCGGATGGTGGCCTCGGGCTCGGGGGCGGCGATGACCACGCGGCGGTAGCCCTCGGCCGCCTGCGGCGCGGGCGGAGTCGGCGGCCTGCGAGCCGGGGCCGGGGCGCGGAAGGTGGAGAGGGGGTCGAGACGCACGGCCTCGGCGCCCGGAGCCGGCCGGTCGCTGTAGTGGACCCGGCCTTCGGCGTCGGTCCACTTGTAGACCGCGGCGAGTGCGTGCGGGCCTGCAAGCCCGAGGACCAGCGCCAGCACGATGCCGCCCGATCCGCGCATGGCCGCAAGGATAGCACGGGGATGCCGGCGTCGCCGCGGCCCGGTGCGGAAAAGGAGAGGCCCCCGCGGGGCGGGGGCCTCGGCCGGCCTCGGTGGGTTCAGAGGCTGTAGTACATGTCGAACTCGACGGGATGGGTGGTCATACGCAGACGCGTGACCTCCTCCATCTTGAGGGCGATGTAGCCGTCGATCATGTCGTCGGTGAAGACGCCCCCCGCCTTCAGGAACTCGCGGTCCTTGTCCAGCGCCTCCAGGGCCTGGTCGAGGGAGTGGCACACGGTGGGGATCCGCTTCTCCTCCTCCGGCGGCAGGTCGTAGAGGTCCTTGTCCATGGGGTCGCCGGGGTGGATCTTGTTCAGGATCCCGTCGAGGCCGGCCATGAGCATGGCGGCGAAGCCGAGGTAGGGGTTGCCGCAGGCGTCCGGGAAGCGCACCTCGATGCGCCGGGCCTTGGGGCTCGGCACGTAGGGGATGCGCACCGAGGCCGAGCGGTTGCGCGCCGAGTAGGCGAGCAGCACCGGCGCCTCGAAGCCGGGCACGAGCCGCTTGTAGCTGTTGGTGGTGGAGTTGGTGAAGGCGTTGATGGCGCGTGCGTGCTTGAAGATGCCGCCGATGTAGTAGAGCGCCAGCTCCGACAGCCCGCCGTAGCCGTCGCCGGCGAAGAGGTTGACGCCGTCCTTGGACAGCGACTGGTGCACGTGCATGCCGGAGCCGTTGTCCCCCACCAGCGGCTTGGGCATGAAGGTCGCCGTCTTGCCGTAGGCATGGGCGACGTTCATGACCACGTACTTGAGGATCTGCAGCTCGTCGGCCTTGCGCACCAGGGTGTTGAAGCGGGTGCCGATCTCGTTCTGGCCGGCGGTGGCCACCTCGTGGTGGTGGGCCTCCACCTTGACCCCCATCTCCTCCAGGGTCAGTGCCATGGCGCAGCGCAGGTCCTGCATCGAGTCCACCGGCGGCACCGGGAAGTAGCCGCCCTTGATCGAGGGGCGGTGGCCGATGTTGCCGCCCTCGTAGACGCGCTCGGAGTTCCAGGAGGCCTCCTCGGAGTCCACCTTGACGAAGGAGCCGCTGATGTCGCTGGACCAGCGCACGTCGTCGAAGACGAAGAACTCGGGCTCGGGGCCGAAGAAGGCGGTGTCGGCGATGCCGGTGGAGCGCAGATAGGCCTCGGCGCGCTTGGCCAGCGAGCGCGGGTCACGCTCGTAGCCCTGCATGGTGCCGGGATCCACGATGTCGCAGCGCAGGATCAGGGTCGGCTCGTCGCTGAAGGGATCCATGACCGCGGTGGTCTCGTCCGGCATGAGGATCATGTCGGACTCGTTGATCCCCTTCCAGCCGGCGATGGACGAGCCGTCGAACATCTTGCCGTCGCGGAAGAAGTCCTCGTCGACGGTGTGGGCGGGCACGGAGACGTGCTGCTCCTTGCCGCGGGTGTCGGTGAAGCGGAGGTCGACGAACTTGACCTCCTTCTCCTGGATCATCTTGAGCACGTCGGATGCAGACATGGGTCTGGGTCTCCTTCCGGTGGGTCTTGAGACAGGGCCGCCACGGCGGCCGGTTGAGTTTCAGCGATCCCCTTCACTGCAAGCACGAAACATGCCAGCTTTCGGCGCCCCGATGGGGGCCGGTCCGTGCGCCCCCGGTGCACCATCATGGGGCGCAAAGCGGGCCCCCGATGCACCGGTTTGGTGCGTCAGCGAAAATGCACGCGCACCTCACCGATCTCCGTCAGCCCCGCCGCCGCCTCGCGCAGGGCGCGCGCGGTGGCCTCGGGGTCGGCGGCGGCCGCGAGCGGCAGCACCACGTCGACGTGGATGCGGCCCTCGAGGTAGTGGAGGGTGACCTCCTCGATCCGCGCCGCCTCGGGGATATGCCGCCAGCGCCGCTCCAGCCGCGCGAGCACCTCCCCGCGCAGGGGCAGCCCCTCGGAGGGGTTGCCGCCGGTGTCGTCCTCGGGGTCCACGTGGACGGTCACGTCGCGCACCTCGGGCAGCGCCTCCATGAGACGCGCGCGCACGGTCTCGCCGATCTGGTGGCCCTCCGAGACGCTGACGCGGGGGTCCACGAGGATGTGGACGTCCACCAGGGCATGCGGGCCCATGCGGCGGGTGCGCAGCATGTGCAGGGTACGCACCCCGTCGGTGCCGAGGATCACGCGGCGGATCTCGCGCACCCGCTCGGGCTCGAGGCCGGTGTCGATGAGCTCGCGCACGCCGCCGGCGGCGAGTTCCCAGCCCACCTTGGCGATCATGAGGGCGACCGCGACGGCGGCGACGGCGTCGAGGCTCTCGATCCCCAGCATGACCCCGCCGATGCCGAGCAGGACCACCACCGAAGAGACGGCGTCGCTGCGGTGGTGCCAGGCGTTGGCGCGGAGCAGATCCGACTGCACCCGGCGGGCGACGAGGACCGTGTACTGATAGAGGGCCTCCTTGGCGATCACGGAGAGGGCGGCGGCGGCGAGCGCCAGGGCCCCGGGACGCAGGAGCCGCTGCGGGTCCAGCAGCCGCTCCGCGGCGTCCCACAGGATCCCCGCCGCGACCCCGATGAGGAGCCCGCCGACGGCGACGGTGGCGACGGTCTCGATGCGGGCGTGGCCGTAGGGGTGCTCGGCGTCGGCGGCGCGGCTGCCCTCGCGTGAGGCGTAGAGGACGACGGCGTCGCTGGCGAGGTCGGACAGGGAGTGGACGGCGTCGGCCACCAGCGCCGCCGAGTGGCCGAGGAGGCCGGCGACGAGCTTCACCGCCGCGAGCACCACGTTGACGACGGCGCCGATGACGGTGGCGCGCCGGGTGGCGCGGTGCCGCGCCTCGTCCTCGGCGGCGTGGGCCGCCGTCGTCGCGTCAGCCGCCACCGCCGCCCACCCGCACCACGATGCGGACGATGTCGCGTCCCTGCTCGGTCTCCACCACCTCGTGGCCGTGGATGCGGCACCAGGCGGGGATGTCGGCGAGGGCGCCTGGGTCGGTGCAGAGCACCTCCAGCTCCTCCCCCGGGGCCATCTCGCGCACCCGCTCCTGGGTGCGGATCACCGGCATGGGGCAGAGCAGGCCCCGCGCGTCCAGTCGTCTGCGCGTCACACGTACCACCCCTGCGGGATCTCGTCCCGCCCCATGGGGGCCACCGTGAGGCGGCGGCTGCCGCCCGCGCGCTCCACCACCTCCACCTCCACCCGCTCGGCGTCGCGGCCCTGGCTGAAGCGCGCGGTGATGCGGGCGGCAAGCTCCAGGTCCGCCTCCGAGGCCTCGCCGTCGAGCAGGGTCAAGGGGCCCTTGTGGCTCACCGTGTAGAGGTGGGTGAAGCGCCGGCGGTAGCCCTCGAGGAAGCGGTTCTCGCCCTCCTCCCGGGCGACGATGAGCTTGAAGTGCGGCCGCGGGCGGATGTGCCGGCCCACCTTGAGCAGCATGATGTCGTCCAGGGTGTAATCGCGCCGCCCGCGGGCGCGCCAGAGATCGGCGAGCTTGGCCGAATAGGCGGCGTCGGTGAGGAAGCAGCAGCCGCCCGCGGGCTGGGCGAAGTCGTGCAGGCCGTAGCGGTGGGCGAGCTCGATCTGGCGCTTGCGGCTGCGCCCCGAGAGGTCCAGGAGACGCTCGCGGTCGACCCAGCCCTCGCGCTCGGGCAGGGTGGGGGGCAGGAGCTTGGCGCACAGCGGGCGCAGGAGCCGGTCGTGGGCCCCCGACTCGCGCGCCACCACGGGGAAGGTGTCGCGGCGCTGGGACATGGGGCGCTGGCCCAGCACCTCGCCGGTGATGACGAAGTCGAAGCCGTTCGCCTCCATCCACTCCAGGGCCTTGCGCACCATGAAGACCTTGCAGTCGAGGCAGGGGTTGAGGTTGGCCCCGTAGCCGTGGCGCGGATTCAGCAGCACCTCCTTGTAGGGCTCGGAGACGTCGATGATGTGCAGGCGGATGCCCAGCTGCTCGGCCACCCACAGCGCGTTGTTGCGCTTGGGGCGGGCGCGGTCGCGCTTGCGTATGGCGTGGGTGTGCCCCTCGACGCAGAAGCCGGTGAAGAAGTTGATGCCCTCGACGTGGATCCCCTGGTCGAGGATCAGGCGCGCGGCGAGCATCGAGTCGAGCCCGCCGGAGATGAGGGCGACGGCCTTGCGCTGGGGCTGGGGCATGGCGTGTGCGGTCCGTTCGTCGGGGCGGCAAGGATAACAGAGGGAGCCCGGCAGGGGTACCGTGCCGGGCTCCAACCCCTTGTTCGCGCGGGGATTGTCAGTGGCGGTGCGGGCCCGCGCCGGCGGGCCCCGCAAGCGGCGTCGCCGCCGTCAGCTCGGACAGGCGCCGGCGCGCGCGGGGACTGCCGGTGTCGGCCCAGAGCTCGTGCGCGGCGAGGGGGTCGAGGCGCTCGTCGCTGCGCATCGACTGGAGCACGTCCATCATCGCCACGAAGCCCTCCGCCAGGCGCCCGAACAGGGCCGCCTCGCCCGGGCGCGCGCCGTCGGCGAGCTGCCGGTAGGCGCTGGTGCCGAGGCGGACGAAGTAGCCCACGCGCACCCGCTTGCGCTGGGCGCGGCGCGGGAACAGGCCGGAGTAGAGCAGGCACTTGTCGCCCACGTCGCGGAGCCGCTCGCGGCGCAGGCGCCCCGCGGAGACGAGCCCGTCGAGGTATTCCACCGCGAGCACGGCCGCGGCCATGTCGGGCCGCTCGACGAAGCGCATGAGGAGGAAGGTCAGGTAGCTCTCGAGCTCCTCCTCGAGGCTGCAGCCGCAGGCCGCCTGGGCGTCGCGCACCAGCTTGTGCCACTGGGCGGTGGCGGTGGGCTCGAGGATCAGGTTCCCGGCGGGGCGTGTCGCCATCGGCTCCTCCCTTCGTCGGCTGAATCGGCAGGCTCGCGCCTTCCTTGATTCATAGACCGTCCGGAGCGGATGTCGACTCCCCATGGGGGAGGGCGGAGTGTGGGCCCGGCAGGATTCGAACCTGCGACCGAGTGGTTATGAGCCACCTGCTCTGACCGCTGAGCTACAGGCCCGGAAACGGACGGGGCGCCGCCCTTGCGGCGGCGCCCCATTGTAGCCTGCGGGCGGCGCCCGCGGTGCCCCGCCTCAGTCGGCGTCGAGGAAGCTGCGCAGGGGCTCCGAGCGCGCCGGATGCCGCAGCTTGCGCAGGGCCTTGGCCTCGATCTGGCGGATGCGCTCGCGGGTGACGTCGAACTGCTTTCCGACCTCCTCGAGGGTGTGGTCGGTGTTCATGTCGATGCCGAAGCGCATGCGCAGCACCTTGGCCTCGCGCGGCGTGAGCGTGGCCAGCACGCTGCGGGTGGCCTCGCGCAGGCTCTCGATGGTGGCCACCTCCAGCGGCGAGGGCACCGAGGTGTCCTCGATGAAGTCGCCGAGGTGCGAGTCCTCGTCGTCGCCGATGGGCGTCTCCATGGAGATCGGCTCCTTGGCGATCTTGAGCACCTTGCGCACCTTGTCCTCGGGCATGTCCATGCGCTCGGCCAGCTCCTCCGGGGTGGGCTCGCGGCCCATCTCCTGGAGCATCTGGCGCGCCACCCGGTTGAGCTTGTTGATGGTCTCGATCATGTGCACCGGGATGCGGATGGTGCGCGCCTGGTCGGCGATGGAGCGCGTGATGGCCTGGCGGATCCACCACGTGGCGTAGGTGGAGAACTTGTAGCCGCGGCGGTACTCGAACTTGTCCACCGCTTTCATGAGGCCGATGTTGCCCTCCTGGATCAGGTCCAGGAACTGCAGCCCGCGGTTGGTGTACTTCTTGGCGATGGAGATCACGAGGCGCAGGTTCGCCTCCACCATCTCCTTCTTGGCCCGCCGCGCCTTGGCCTCGCCGATGGACATGCGGCGGTTGATCTCCTTGATCTCGGCGATGGGCATGCCGGCCTCGGCCTCGATGGCGGCGAGGCGCGCCTGCAGCTTCTCGATCTCCTCGCGCCGGGCGCGGATCCCGGAGGAATACTTGCGCTTGGCGCGGACGAGCTTGTCCAGCCATTCCGCGTTGGTGGCGTTGGCGGGGAACTCCGCGATGAAGTCCTTGCGCGGCATGCCGGCCTCGTTCACCACCAGGCGCATGATCTGCCGCTCGTGCTCGCGGATGCGCTCGACGACGCCGCGCAGGTTGGCGACCAGGCGGTCGAGCTCGGCGGGCGCAAGCTTGAACTCCATGAAGCAGGCGGCGAGCTCCTCCTGCGCCTTGCCCGCGGCGATGCGCTTGCCCCGGGCGCGCCGGTGGGCGGCGACCACCCGCTCGTAGAGCTCGCGCAGGCGCGCGAAGCGCTGGCGGGCCTCGTCGGGATCGGGTCCGTTCGGGGCGGGTGCCTCCGCCTCCTCGGCAGACTCCTCGTCCCCGTCGTCGTCCGCGGCCTCGCACTCGCCGGGACGCACCGGCTCCGCGATCTCGTCGCTCTCGTCCTCGGGGCGGATGAAGCCCGCGATGAGCTCGTTGAGGCGCATCTCGCCACGCTCCACCCGCTCGTAGTCGGCGAGCAGCAGCGCGCTCGACCCCGGGTAGTCGGCGAGGGCCTGGCGGACCTGGCGCAGCCCCTCGTCGATGCGCTTGGCGATCTCGATCTCGCCCTCACGCGTGAGCAGCTCCACCGAACCCATCTCGCGCATGTACATCCGCACCGGATCGGTGGTGCGGCCGAACTCGGCATCGACGCTGGCGAGCGTCGCCGCCGCCTCCTCCGCCGCCTCCTCGTCGGTGACCGCATCGGAGAGGATCAACGCGTCGGGATCGGGCGGGGTCTCGTGGACCTCGATCCCCATGTCGTTGATCATCCCGATGATGTCCTCGATCTGCTCCGGGTCGACGATGTCCTCGGGCAGATGGTCGTTGACCTCGGCAAAGGTCAGGTAGCCCTGCTCCTTGCCGCGGGCGATCAGCCGCTTGAGCTCGCTCTTCTGCTCTTCCCGGTCCATAGTCACCTGCACCGTGCCTGCGCCTGGGCCTCGTGTCGGCCGAAGGCCGGAAAACATGAACCGCCCATTATAGTCGGATCCTGCCCCTGTCACGAAGTTTCGTCGCGCCGGCCCGCTCCGGTGAGGAGTGCGCGCAGCTCCGCCACCTCCGCCGGGGTGGCCTCGCCGCGCTCGTAGCGTTCCGTGAGCAGGCGCTGGCGGGCGCTGCGCGCCTGCGCCTCGAGGCGGGCGAGGACGGCCTCCAGTTCGGCGCGCGCCCCCGCCGCCGGGACGCCGTGTTCCCATGCCGCGATGCGGGCCAGGATCTCGGCCTCCTCGCGCCCGCGGAAATGCTCCAGGACGGCGCCGGTGGTTAGATGGGGGTCGGCGCGCAGGAGTTCAACGAGCTCGCAGAGCAGGCCGATGCCCGGCAGGTCGAGGGCCCGCCAGGGCGCGGGATCGGGCGCATCGCGGGCCAGGGCCGGCTGCTCGAGGAGGAGCGCGATGGCGAGGCGCACCGGGCGGCGGCGCGGGTCGGCGATGCCGCGGGGCCGCGGCGGCGCCGGCGCCGCCTCCTCGTCCTCGAGCGCAAGGCCGGTGCGGCGCGCCAGCTCCGCCGCGAGCAGGTCGCGGTAGAAGCCCGGCGGGATGCGCCGCAGCAGGGGGCGGGCGGCGGCGGCCAGGCGCGCGCGCCCCTCGATGGCGGCGAGGTCGAGGCCGCGGGCGAGGCCGTCGAGGAGGTGGCGGGAGAGGGGGGTCGCGTGCACCACCCGTGCCTCGAAGCGCTCGCGGCCCTCGCGCCGCACGAGGGTGTCGGGATCCTCGCCAGCGGGCAGGACCAGGAAGCGGACCTCCCGGTCGCCCTCGAGGAAGGGCAGCGCGGTCTCGAGGGCGTGCCAGGCGGCGCGCCGGCCGGCGGCATCGCCGTCGAAGCAGAAGACCACCTCCCGCGTGTGGCGGAAGAGGGCCGCCAGGTGCTCGGCGGTGGTGGCGGTGCCGAGGGTGGCCACCGCCCACGGCAGTCCGGCCTGGGCGAGGGCGATGACGTCCATGTAGCCCTCCACCACCAGCAGCCGCGGCGGGCGGGCCTCGGCGGCGAGGGCCTCGTGCAGGCCGTAGAGCAGCCTGCCCTTGTGGAAGAGCGGGGTCTCGGGGCTGTTGAGGTACTTGGGCGTGGCCTCGCCGAGGGCGCGGCCGCCGAAGCCGACGACGCGGCCGCGCACGTCGCGGATGGGAAACATGATGCGGTCGCGGAAGCGGTCGTGGCGGCGCCCGTCCTCGCGCTCCACCACGAGCCCCGCGCGCACGAGGAGCGCCTCCCGGCCGGCGAAGGCGCGCAGCAGCCCGTCCCATCCCGGCGGGGCGTAGCCGAGGCCGAAGCGGGCGGCGACGGCGCCGTCGAGCCCGCGCCCGCGCAGGTAGGCCACCGCCCGCGGCGCCGCCGGGTGCTCGCGGAGCTGGCGCCGGTAGTGGGCGCTCACCTCCTCGAGCAGGTCCCGCAGCGCCTCGAGGCCGGCGTCCCGGCGCGGTGCCCGCCCGCCCTCGCGGGGCACCTCGAGGCCGGCGCGGGCGGCGAGCTGCTCCACCGCCTCCGGGAACTCCAGGCGCTGGTGGCGCATGAGGAAGTCGATGGCGTTACCGTGGGCGCCGCAGCCGAAGCAGTGGAAGAACTGCTTGGCGGGGCTCACGGTGAAGGAGGGGGTGCGCTCCTCGTGGAAGGGGCAGCGGGCGGTGTAGTCGCGGCCGGCCTTGCGCAGCGGCACGTGGTCCTGGATCACGTCGACGATGTCGACGCGATCGAGCAGTTCCCGGATGAAGCTGCGGGGGATGCGCCCGCCCATCGATGCCCCGTCGGCCGGGGCCGCGGGCTCAGCCGCCGAGGCGCGCCTTGACCCGCGCGCTGACCTCGCCCATGTCGGCGCGACCCTGCACCTGCGGGCGCAGCAGCGCCATCACCCGGCCCATGTCGCGCATGGAGGCGGCCCCGGCCTCGGCCACCGCGGCCTCCACCAGGCGATCGAGCGCCTCGCCCGAGAGCGGCTCCGGCAGGTAATCGGCGATGACCGCGAGCTCGAACCGCTCCTGCTCGGCGAGGTCCTCGCGCCCGGCCTCCCGGTACTGCGCCTCGGCGTCGCGGCGCTGCTTGGCCATCTTGTCCAGCACCGCCATCACCCCCGCGTCGTCGAGGCGCGTGCGGGCGTCGATCTCGCGCTGCTGGATCGCCGCCAGCATCAGCCGCAACGCCCCGAGGCGGCGCTTGTCGCCGCCCTTGAGGGCGGCCTTCATGTCGTGCTCGATGCGGGCGCGGACGGCCGAGGCGCTCATCGGGTCAGTACAGGCGCTCGAGCCGCTTCTGCTCGCGCGCAAGCTTCTTGAGGTAGCGCTTGATGGCCGCGGCACGCTTGCGCTTGCGCGCCTCGGTGGGCTTCTCGTAGTACTCGCGGCGGCGCAGCTCGGTGAGGATGCCCGCCTTCTCGCAGGCCCGCTTGAAGCGGCGAAGCGCAACGTCGAAGGGCTCGTTCTCTTTCACGCGTACCGTCGGCATCGGTATAGTCACCTCCAAGTGGAAGGCACGACACGGTAAAAGCGAAATTCTATCGGGGCCCTGCGGTGGATGCAAAGCGCGCGTTTCGCTGCCTCGGCATCGAGACCTCCTGCGACGAGACCGGGGTCGCGGTCTACGAGCTCGGCCGGGGCCTGCTCGCGCAGGCCCTGCACAGTCAGGCGGCGGTGCACGCCCGCTACGGCGGGGTGGTGCCGGAGCTCGCCTCGCGCGATCACGTCCGGAGGCTGCCCGCGCTGGTGCGCCAGGCGCTGGCCGAGGCGGGGCTGTCCCCTTCGGGGCTGGACGGGGTCGCCTACACCGCGGGGCCGGGCCTCATCGGGGCGCTCCTGGTGGGGGCCGCCTTCGGCCGCGCCCTCGCCTGGTCCCTGGGGGTGCCCGCGGTGGCGGTGCACCATCTGGAGGGCCACCTGCTCGCCCCCCTGCTCGAGCCCGATCCGCCCGCCTTCCCCTTCGTCGCGCTGCTGGTCTCGGGCGGGCACACGCAGCTGCTCGCGGTGGCCGGCGTGGGCCGCTACCGGCTCCTCGGGGAGAGCCGCGACGACGCCGCCGGCGAGGCCTTCGACAAGACCGCGAAGCTGCTGGGGCTGGGCTACCCCGGGGGGCCGGCGCTCGCCGCGCTCGCCGACCGCGGCCGCCCGGGGCGCTTCCGCTTCCCGCGGCCGATGACGGACCGGCCCGGGCTCGACTTCAGCTTCAGCGGCCTCAAGACCCACGCCCTCTACACCCTGCGCGAGGCCGGCGGGGACGAGCAGACCCGGGCCGACATCGCCTGCGCCTTCCAGGAGGCGGTGGTGGAGACGCTGGTGATCAAGTGCCGGCGGGCGCTGCGCGCGACCGGCTTCCGCCGCCTCGTGGTGGCGGGCGGGGTGGGGGCCAACCGCGCCCTGCGCGAGGCCCTCGACGCCCTCGCGCGGGCCGAGGGGGTGCGCGTCCACTATCCGCGGCCGGCCTTCTGCACCGACAACGGGGCGATGATCGCCCTCGCCGGCTGCCTGCGCCTGGCCGCGGGCGAGGCCGCGGGCCTGGAGGTGGAGGCGCGCCCGCGCTGGCCGGTGGAGGCGCTGGCCCCGCCCGGCGGGTGAGCCTCAGCGGTCGGGGCCGCGGATCGGCTCCTCGCGCCCGGCCATGAGGTTGCGGATGTTGCTGCGGTGCCGCCAGTAGAGGAGCACGGTCATGACCGCGACCGTGCCCGCGGCGCGCGGCGCCCCCGTCGCCCACAGCGTGTAGAGGGGGGCCAGCGCCGAGGCCACCAGCGCCGACAGCGAGGAGATGCGCCAGAGGGCGGCGGTGGCGAGCCAGGTCCCCACCGTGAGCAGGCCCGCGAGCGGGTGCAGCCCGAGCAGGACGCCGAGCAGCGTCGCCACCCCCTTGCCGCCCTGGAAGCCGAAGAAGACCGGGTAGAGGTGGCCGAGAAAGGCGGCGAGGCCCACCAGCGAGGCCGCGAAGGGGTCGAGGCCCGCGAGCCGGGCCGCCGCCACCGGGACGAGCCCCTTGAGCATGTCCCCGGCGAGCGTCAGCGCCGCCGCGCGCCGCCCGCCGATGCGCAGGACGTTGGTGGCGCCGGGGTTGCGCGAGCCCTGGGTGCGCGGATCGGGCAGGCCGAGGGCGCGGCAGACGACGATGGCGCTCGAGAGCGAGCCCAGCAGATAGCCGGCGAGGATCCAGGCGGCCGTCTCCATGGGCCGCCATTTCAGCCCGCGCCGCGGGGGCGGTCAAGGACGGCGCCGCTCAGCGGTCGCTGCGCAGGCGGTTGTCGCTCTCGAAGCGCCAGGTGCGGACGATGTGGAGGATGTCGGTCTCGCGGCGGATCTCCGGCGGGAAGGGGGCGAAGGGCGCGGCGAGGCGCACGATGCGCTCGGCGGCCTGGTCCAGGATGGGCTCGCCGGAGGAGTGCAGGAGGCGGATCTCTTGCACCGTGCCGTCGGGGCGCAGGGCGACGTCCAGCATGAGGCTGCCGGTCAGGCCCCGGCGGCGCGCCTCCTCGGGGTAGTTGAGGTTGCCGATGCGCTCCACCTTGCGGCGCCACGCCTCCTCGTAGGCGGCGTACTTGTACTCGCGGGTGCGGGCGGAGATGAACTTCTGGCGTGGCTTGCGCGCGAAGGCCTCGCGGGTGAGGCCGATCTCGGCCGCGAGCGCCGCCATCTCGCGGGCCTGGCGCAGGAGGCGTGCGGCGTCGGGCTGCGGCGCGGGCTCAGGCTGCGCCCGCGGGGCCGGGGGGCGCGCGTCGGGGGCCCGCTCGACGGTCATGAGCGGCCGCTGCGGCGGCGCCGGCGGCGGCGCCTCGGCCGGTGTCGCCTGCGGCGCCGGCCCCGGCCGCGGCACCTCCAGCGGGGTGGCCGCAGGGGCCCGCGGGCGGCGCCGCGCCTCGGCGCGCCCACCCCCGTCCTGGGCCGCCTGCGCCAGGTACTCGGCGTCCTCGGGAGGGCGCTCGCTGCGCTCGTGCACCAGCGTGATCTCGAGCCGCTCCAGCGGCGGGCGGCGGGCGGGGGGCTCGCGGTCGAAGGTGACGCCGAGGATCACCACCGCGTGCAGGGCGGCGGCGAGAAAGACCATGAGACCGAGGCGGTCCTCGGGGCGCACCGGGGGGGTGTGGCGGCGCGCGTTCATGCTCCCGCGGCGCGACGGCCCGCCACCCGGTCCTCGATGCGCGCGATGAGGGTGCCGGCGATGTCGAGGCCGTAGATGCGCTCGAGCTCCCGGATGCAGGTGGGGCTCGTGACGTTGACCTCGGTGAGGCGGTCGCCGATGACGTCGAGGCCGACGAAGAGCAGGCCGCGGCGGGCGAGCTCAGGGCCGACGCGGGCGCAGATGGCGCGCTCGGCCGCGCCCAGCTCGACCCCGACGCCGGTGCCGCCGGCGGCGAGGTTGCCGCGCAGCTCCCCGGGGGCCGGCACCCGCGCCAGCGCATAGGGCACGGGTTCGCCGTCGATGAGGAGGATGCGCTTGTCGCCCTCGGCGATCGCCGGCAGGTAGCGCTGGATCATGGCGAAGCGGCGGCCGCGGCCGGTGATGGTCTCGAGGATGACGCTGACGTTGGGGTCGCCGAGGCGGACGCGGAAGACCGACTCCCCGCCCATGGCATCCAGCGGCTTGACCACGGCGTCGCCGTGCCGTTCGAGGAAGGCGCGCAGCAGCGCCGGGTCGCGTGCCACCCGCGTCGGCGGGCAGAGCTCGGGGAACCACAGCGCGGCGAGCTTCTCGTTGGCCTCGCGCAGGGCGGCCGGGCGGTTGACCACGCAGGCGCCGGCCCGCTCGGCGTGCTCGAGGACGTGGGTGGCGTAGAGGTAGTCCGGGTCCACCGGCGGGTCCTTGCGCATGAGCACGGCGTCGAGCGAGGCCAGCGCCCGGTCCTCGGCCTCGCCCAGGCGGTACCAGCCGGCGGGATCGTCGAAGACCTCCAGTGGGCGCATGCGCGCCCGCGCCTCGGCGCCCTCCAGGTAGAGGTCGCCGAGCTCCATGTAGAGGAGCTCGTGGCCGCGGCGCCGGGCCGCGAGCAGCATGGCCAGGGTGCTGTCCTTGCGGAAGTGGATGGACCCGATGGGGTCCATGACCACACCCAGGCGCATGGCCTCAGACCGCCTCCGCCATCTCCCGCGCCGCCGCCACGAGGGCGAGGCGGGCCACCACCCCGTAGGCGTAGAAGCGGTTGGCGCCGGCGTCGGGGTCGGCCGCGGGGTCGGGGTCGTTGCAGGGCTCGGCGAAGGCGAGCGGCTCGAAGTGCATCCCCGGGGCGTTGAGGTTCTCCCTCGGGCCGCGGCGGGTGTGGACGCGGTAGAAGCCGCCGACGACGAAGCGGTCGATGAGGTAGACCACGGGCTCGGCCACGTGCCCGGCCTCGCCCCAAGTCTCGGCCGTGGGTACCCCCTCCTGCACGATCACCCGCGTCACCGGCAGCCCGCCCTTGGTGGTGGCCATGCGCGTGCGCTGGCGGCGGTTGAGCTCGCGCACCTCCTCGACGCTGCGCACGCTCATCACCGCCATGCCGTAGGTGCCCGAGTCGGCCTTGACCACCACGAACGGCTCCTCGTCGATGCCGAACTCGCGGTACTTGGCCTCCACCGCGGCGAGGAGGACCTCGGTGTTGCGCGCGAGGCAGTCCTCGCCGTCGCGCTTCATGAAGTCGATCTCGCCGCAGTCGCGGAAGATGGGGGTGACGAGCCAGGGATCGAGCCCGATCAGCCCGGCGAGTTCCCGCGCCGCCGCCTCGTAGTGCCGGAAGTGGCTCGACTTGCGCCGCCGCTGCCAGCCCATCGCCGGCGGCGGCACCACCGGCTGTTCGAGCCCCGCCAGCAGCTCGGGCTCGCCCCCCGCAAGGTCGTTGTTGAGCAGGACGAGGCACGGCCGGTAGTCGTCGAGCCGCAGCCGCGCCCCCTCCCGCCGCACCGGCTCCAGGGTCACGGTGCGCCCGGAGGGCAGCTCGATGCGCCGCGGCGCCTCGAGCTCCGGCAGGAGCGAGCCGATGCGCACCTCGAAGCCCGCCTTGGCGATGATGGCGGCGAGGCTCGCGAGGCTCTCCAGGTAATGGACGTTGCGGGTGTGGTTCTCGGGCACCACGAGCACGCGGCAGGCCTCGGGGCGGACGCGGTCGAGGGCCGCCTGCACCGCCTGCACGCACAGCGGGGTGAAGGCCGGGCTGAGGTTGTTGAAGCCCGCCGGGAACAGGTTGGTGTCCACCGGCGCCAGCTTGAAGCCGGCGTTGCGCAGGTCCACCGAGGCGTAGAAGGGCGGCGGCGTGCGCTGCCACTGGCTGCGCAGCCAGCCCTCGATGCGGGCCTGGTGCTCGAGCAGGTGCCGCTCGAGGTGCAGCAGCGGCCCGGTGAGCGCGGTGGTGAGGTGCGGGACGCTCTCGGTGCGGACAGCGGACATGAGGCCCTCGCAGGCGGGTCGGGCACCGGATTATAGCCGCGGCGCCGCCGGCACGCCCACGGACCGCCTGCCAAGGGCTTGCGCGCCGGGGCTCAAGAATTGTCCGAGCTTGGCCGATCCACTACAGTGCGCTCACCGGACAGCGTGCCCGCACGAGGGGAGGAGATGGCGGTCGCCATGGATGCCACGGGTTCCGATCTTCAGGGCCTCAAGGTCATGGTGGTGGACGACAGCAAGACCATCCGCCGCACCGCGGAGACCCTGCTGCGCAAGGCCGGCTGCGAGGTGGTGACCGCCAACGACGGCTTCGAGGCCCTGGCGAAGGTGGTGGAGACGCGTCCGGACGTCATCTTCATCGACATCATGATGCCGCGGCTGGACGGCTATCAGACCTGCGCCCTGATCAAGCACAACCGCATGCTCAAGGACACGCCCGTGATCATGCTCTCGAGCAAGGACGGGCTGTTCGACCGCGCCCGCGGCCGCGTGGCCGGTTCCGACATGTACCTGACCAAGCCGTTCACGCGGGACGAGCTGCTGGGGGTGCTGCGCCAGTGCGTGCGCCGGTGAGCCGCAGCGGCGGCAGAGGCAGACGAGGAGGGAAGACCCCATGGCCCGTGTCCTGATCGTCGACGACTCGCCCACGGAGATCCACATCATCTCCACCATGCTGGAGCGCAACGGCTACGAGGTCCTCAGCGCCACCAGCGGGGAGGAGGGGGTGGAGATGGCGCGCAGCCAGCGGCCGGATCTGATCCTCATGGACATCGTCATGCCGGGGCTGAACGGCTTCCAGGCCACCCGGCAGATCGCGCGCGACCCGCAGACGGCGGGCATCCCGGTGATCATCGTCAGCAGCAAGGGCCAGGAGAGCGACAAGGTGTGGGGGCTGCGCCAGGGGGCCAAGGACTACATCGTCAAGCCCGTCACCGAACCCGAGCTGCTGGCCAAGGTGCGCGCGGTCCTCGGAGGCTGAGCCCGTGGATCCGCTGGCGCTCCTGCAGGAGGCCGAGGCCCGGTTCCGGGGCCGGGTCGAGCCGGTGCGCCTCGAGGGCGCCGAGCGGGAGACCTGGTCGGGGCTCGGCTTCCGCCTGGGGGCGCTGCGGCTGGCGGCCCCGCTCGCAGAGGTGGCCGAGATCCTCGAGCCGCCGCGCCTGACCCGGGTGCCGCACACCAAGCCGTGGCTGCTGGGAGTGGGCAACGTGCGCGGCACTCTCCTGCCGGTGGTGGACCTGCACGGACTCCTCTACGACACGCCGACGCCGCCCGGACCGCGCCGGCGGGTGATCGCGGCCGAGCACGGTGACCTGCGCGCCGGCCTCCTCGTGGAGGAGGCCTACGGCATGGTGCATTTTCCGGAGGAGGAGCGGGCGGCGGTGCTGCCGGCGCTGGGGGACGCCGTGCGGCCCTACCTCGTGCGCGCCTACTGGCACGAGGGCGGCTACTGGGGGGTCGTGAGCGTGCGTGCGCTGCTGGCGAGCGAGCGTTTCCTGAACGTGGCCGGCTGAGGCCGGACGGGTCGGCGCGGGGGAGCGCCGGAGTCGGAGGGCAGAAGCGATGAAACTGATCAACCTCTCGGGCGGGCGTGCAGGGGTCGGCCGGTATGTCGTCCTCGTGGGGCTGCTGGTGGCCTCGGTCGGCGCCATGGCCTGGCTCTTCCGCCAGCAGGCCGTGCTCGAGCAGACCGTGAAGGACTACCTGGTCCACACCACCGACATGCGGCTGACCGCCATCGAGCTCGGGCGGCTCGCGGCGGCGGCGACCGACGGCGACATCGAGGCCTTCGATCGCCTGGCCGCGGCCCGGGCGCGCATGGTCGAGCACATCAGCCACCTTGCCCTGGGCCACGGCGAGGAGGCGGCGGGGGACGGCCACGCCCACGGCGACGGCGAGGCCGCCGGCCACGGTCACGGCGAATCCGGGGAGGCGATGGTCCTGCCCGAGGTCAGCCCCGTGCCCCCGGATGCGCGCGACGAGCTGCAGCAGCTGGTCGAGCGCTGGAACGCCCTCCACGCGCAGGTGCAGGTGGTCCTCCCCGGGCGCGAGGCGGTGGCGGCGGTGGCCGGGCTCGTCCCCGAGCTCGAGCGGGCGCTGCCCCCCCTCAAGGACCGGGCCCGCAAGCTCATGGACGAGCTGGCCGCGCGCCGCGGCGGCGGCGCGCACATGCGCGAGCTGGCGCTGGTGCTGGCGGGCCTCGAGCGCATCGAGCGCGCGGCCGGGCGCCTCCTGCGCGGCGATGCCGCCGCGGTGGTGGCCGCCGACACCCTCGCCCGCGGCGCCCAGGAGGTGCAGGGGGCGCTCAAGGCCCTGCTCGAGGGCGACAGGGCGCGGGGCATCGCCCCGCTGCCGGCCCCGGAGGTGGCGGCCCTCGCCAATGCCTTCACCGGGATCTCCGCGCGCATCGACGAGGCCCTGGCGGCGGTGCCCGACTACTTCCGGGTGCGCGAGGCGGCGCGGGACGTGGAGGCCGCCCTCGGGCGTCTCGACGAGGCCACCGGGGCGCTGACCGCGGCCATCGTGGACGTCGAGGGGACGCGCTGGTGGTCGCGGCCGGAGGCGGTCTACGGCGTCGGCGCCCTCGCCCCGCTGCTGCTGATCCTCCTCGGCGTGCAGGTGGTGGGGCAGGTGCGCGCCCAGCGCGAGGAAAGCGAGCGCCTGGCGCGCGAGGCCGAGGAGCGCAACCGGCGCACCCAGGACGCCATCCTCACCCTCCTCGATGAGATGGCGAGCCTCGCCGACGGCGATCTCACCACCAACGCGACGGTGACGGAGGAGATCACGGGCGCCATCGCCGACTCCGTCAACTACGCCATCGAGGCCCTGCGCGAGCTGGTGCTCACCATCCGCCGCACCGCCGAGCGCGTCGCCCGCGCCGCCCAGGAGACGCGGGCGGTGGCCACCCATCTCGCCGAAGCGGGCGAGCAGCAGGCGGCCCGGATCGAGGAGGCGGCGGGCGAGATCGAGACCATGGCCGCCTCCATCGACCAGGTCTCGCGCGACGCCCAGTCCTCGGCGGAGGTGGCGCGCCGTTCGGTGGACATCGCCCATCGCGGCGCCGAGACCGTGCGCCGCACCATCGAGGGCATGGACGCCACGCGCGAGCAGATCCAGGAGACCGCCAAGCGCATCAAGCGCCTCGGCGAGAGCTCCCAGGAGATCGGCAGCATCGTCGGGCTCATCAACGACATCGCCGACCAGACCAACATCCTCGCCCTCAACGCCGCGATCCAGGCCGCCATGGCCGGCGAGGCCGGCCGCGGCTTCGCCGTGGTGGCCGACGAGGTGCAGCGCCTCGCCGAGCGCTCGGCGGAGGCGACCAAGCAGATCGAGACCCTGGTCAAGGCCATCCAGGCCGACACCAACGAGGCCGTCGCCTCCATGGAGGAGACCACCGCGGGGGTGGTGCAGGGGGCGCGCCTCGCCGAGGAGGCGGGCGCCGCCCTGGGCGAGATCGAGGACGTGTCCAGGCAGCTCGCGGGGCTGGTGGAGCGCATCTCGCACTCCTCGGTGGAGCAGGCCCGCGCGGCCTCCAGCGTCGCCAACACCATGAACGTCATCCGCGACATCACCCGCGAGGTGGCCGCGGGCAGCCAGGAGACGGCGCAGGCGGTGGCCAACCTCACCGAGCTCGCCTCGGAGCTGCGCGCCTCCGTGGCCGGCTTCCGCCTGCCCCAGGATGCGGAGATGGCGGTGCAGAGCGAGGCCGCGCCCGCGGCGCCGGCGGTCGAGGAGGCCCCGGCCGCCCCGCAGCCGACCGCTGCCGCTGAGCCCGCGGTGCAGGGGGCGCCGGCGGTGGAGCGGCGCCGGCCCCCCGCGGCGGCGCCGGAGCTCGAGGACGAGGCCCGGCGCGCGGTGGAGGAGGAGGTGGCCGAGCTGGCCCCGGAGGCGGTGGAGGAGATCGACCTCGATCTCGGCGGCGAGACCCCGGTGCGCGCGGGCGGTCGGTGACGATCCCCGCCCCCGAGGCCTGCGGGAGGCATGGCGATGGCTAGCGAAGGGGGCTTCCGCCGTACCGCTCTGGGCTGGCTCGGCGACGGTCTGGCCCACGAGATCGAGGAGATCGCCCGCGGCATCGAGGCGGCCCTGGCCGCGGAGGAGCCGGTGCAGGTCGCCGAGGCGCTGGCCCAGCGGCTGCACGGGGTCGTGGGCACCCTGCGGCTGGTCGAGCTCGACGGGGCGGTGGCCCTGGGCGAGGAGCTCGAGCAGGTCCTGCAGGGGCTGCCGCGCCGGCCGACGGAGGCGCAGCGCGATGTCGCGGAGCTGTTGGTGCGCGGGCTGCTGCGCCTGCGCGCGCTGCTGGATCGCGCCCGCAGCGGCGACAGCGAGCCGCCCGCGGCGCTTGTGCGCACCATCAACGACCTGCGGGCCGCGCGCGGGGCCGAGCCCCTCCCGCTGGAGTCGTTCTTCCGCCCGGACCTGACCCGTCCCGTGCCCGCCGAGGCCCTGCCTCCGCACCGCGAGGGGGACGCCGGTGCGGTGGCGCTGCGGGCACGGCCCGTGGTGCAGCGCGCCCTCCTCGGGTGGATGCGCGGCGGCGACGGCAACGCCCTGCGCGCCTTCGTCGGCGCCCTCGACCAGGTCCTCGCCCGGGTCGCGGCGCCCCCCCTGCAGTTGCTGTTGGCCGCCATCGCCGCGGTGGCCGAGGGGGCGGCAACCGGCGCCCTCGCCGGGGACGAGCCCGCGGCGCGCCTGCTCGGCAACGCCGACCGCTGTCTGCGTGACCTGACGCGGCGGCCGGAGCCGGAGGTGGCGGCCGCGGTCCCGGAAGGGGTGCTGCGCCGCCTGCTCTATGCGGTGGCCCGCGCCCGCCCGGCCACGCCCCGGATCCGCGCGCTGCAGTCGGCCTACGACCTCACCGCGCTCGTCGGTTCCGAGGAGCCCGCGGCGGAGCTGAACCTGGAGCTGCTCGAGCGCGTCGCCGAGGGGCTGCGGGAGGAGCTCGCGGTGGCGCGCGATCTGCTGGACGCCGCAGGCGGCGACGACGCCGAGGCGCGCATCGCCGAGGCCGCGCAGGCCATGGGCCGGATCGCCGACATCCTCCGGGTGGTGGGCCTCGAGGAAGGGGTCGCCCGCCTCGAGGCGGCGGTGGCGCGTCTCGGGGACACCGGGTCGGCGCCGCAGGCCGACGGCGAGGCGATGATGCTTGCGGCCACCGCGCTGGTGGAAGTGGAGGCGCTGCTCGACAGCATGGCGCACGGCCGGGAGCGGCCCGCGGGGGGTGCCGTCGGCGAGGCCCGCCGCCACGTCCTCGAGGAGGTGCTGCAGGAGCTGGCCCTGGCGCGCGACGCCCTCACCGCGCTGCTGTCGCGCCCGCAGGAGGGGGCCCTCGTCGACGCCGCCGGCAGGCACTTCGGCCAGGCCGCGCTGCTGCTGCGGGTGCTGGATCTCGAGCAGGGGGCGCAGGCCGTCGAGGCGGTGGCGGCGGCGGTGGCGGCGGGATTCCTCGGGGCCCTGCGCGGGGGCCGGGAGGCCGAGCTGGAGCGGCTGGCCGAGGGGGTGACGGCGCTCGAGCTCTACGCCGAGGGGCTGCGCGACGGTCGTTCCGACGCCGACGAGCTGCTGGCGCGGGCGCATGCCGTTCTGGGTGCCCCAGGACCCGAGGCGGCCGAGCCCGAGGCGGCCGAAGCCGAGGTGGCCGAAGCCGAGGTGGCCGAGCCCGAGGTGGCCGAGCCCGAGGTGGCCGAGCCCGAGGTGGCCGAGCCCGAGGTGGCCGAGCCCGAGGTGGCCGAGCCCGAGGTGGCCGAGCCCGAGGGCCGAGGTGGCCGAGCCCGAGGTGGCCGAGCCCGAGGTGGCCGAGCCCGAGGTGGCCGAGCCCGAGGTGGCCGAGCCCGAGGTGGCCGAGCCCGAGGTGGCCGAAGCCGAGGTGGCCGAGCCCGAGGTGGCCGAGCCCGAGGTGGCCGAAGCCGAGGTGGCCGAAGCCGAGGTGGCCGAGCCCGAGACGGTCGAGCCCGAGACGGCGGGCCGCGCGCCGTCGCCCCTGGACGGGCTGGCGGTCCTCGCGGAAGGTGCGGACCCCGAGATCGTCGAGATCTTCGTGGAGGAGGCCGGCGAGGTCCTGGGCGAGGCGCGCGAGGCGCTTGCACGGCTGCGGCGCGATGACACCGACGGCGAGGCCCTCCTGTCCCTGCGCCGCGCCTTCCACACCCTCAAGGGCAGCGGACGCATGGCCGGGGCGCAGCGCATGGGGGAGTTCGCCTGGCAGCTGGAGCGGCTCCTCAACGGCGTGCGCGACGGTCTCTATCCGGCCACCCCGGCGGTGGTCGCGGCCGCCGCCGAGGCCTTGGATCTGGTGCCGGAGATGATCCGCGAGATCCGCCAGCGGCGGCCGCTGGCGGCGGGCGCCGAGCGGCTGGCGGCGCGCGCCGCGGCCCTGGTCGAGGGCCGGGGCCGGCTTCCGGCGACGGTGCAGGCGTCGGACCGCGGTGGGGCGGAGGCGGCCGCGGCCGACGACGCCGGTGCGGCCGCCGAGGCGGGGCCGGAGCCGCGCGAGGTGCCGGCGCGGGCCGAGGTGGAGGACGAGCAGACCCTCATGGGGGCGGCCATGGACCCCGTCCTCTACCAGGTCTTCCGCCAGGAGGCGGAAGGGCATCTGGACGTGGTGTCGGCCTTCCTCGAGGAGGCGGCGCGCGGTGGCATGGCGGCGGCCCCCAGCGACGGCCTCCTGAGGGCGCTTCATACCCTGCACGGCAGCGCGCGCATGGCGGGAGTGGCGCCGGTGGCCGAGGTGGCCGGGGCGCTGGAGGCCTATGGCAAGGCGCTGCGGGCCAACCAGGCGGTGTTCCCGGAGGAGGCCCTGACCGTGCTCGCCGAGGCGGTGGAGGCCATGCGCGCGGCCGTGGACGGGCTCGCCCGGGGCGGCGCCGCGCTGCCCGACGTCGATGGGCTGGTGCGGCGCATCACCGTCTTCGAGAACAAGGAGCGGACCAGCCAGGTGCTGCGGCTGGAGGGTCTGGAGCTGCCCCCGGAGGAGGATGCGTCGAGCCGCCGCGCGGTGCTGGAGGTCTTCCTCGACGAGGCGATGGAGCTGGTGCAGGCGCTGGAGGCGACGCTGCACCAGTGGAGCGAGCAGCCCGCCGAGACACGGTTCGCGGTGGAGCTCGCGCGCGACCTGCGCAGCCTCGGGGAGGCGGCGGGGCTGGCCGGGGTGGCGCCGATGGCCGCTCTGTGCCGGGCCATGAAGGGTCTGCTGGAGCGGGCGGGCGGTGCCGGGGAGGCGCCGGATCCGGCCCTCTGGGGGCTTCTCGCCGAGGGGATCGAGGCCCTCGAGGCGATGACCAGCGCGGTGCAGGCGGGACAGGATCCGGAGCCGCAGGCGGAGCTGGTGGCGCGGCTGGAGGCCTTCGGCGGCGCACCCGGGGCGGAGGGCGGTCCGGGTGACGCCGCGGCGGGCGCGACCGAGGAGGCGGCGGAGGCGGCCGTCCCGGCGCAGGACGCGGCGGGCGAGGGCCCGCCTTGCCCCGCCGACGACCGGGGCGGGGAAACGGGCGCGCGGGCGTCGGCGGCGGTGTGGGACGAGTCCACGCTGATCCTCGAGGTGGGAGAGGGGGCCGCTGCGGCCGAGGAGGCGGCGGAGGCCGACGACGAGGCGGCCCTCCTGCGCGAGGTCTTTCTCGAGGAGGCCAGCGAGATCCTCGGCCGCGCCGAGGAGGCGATGGTCGGTTGGCGGGCGCGGCCTCAGGACCCGGAGCCGGCGGCGCAGCTCCGGCGCGAGCTTCACACCCTCAAGGGCGGGGCGCGCATGGCCGGGATCGCCGCCGTCGCCGAGCTCTGTCACGCCGCCGAGAGCCTGCTCGACGACCTCGCCACGCGGCGCGGCGAGGAGGCTCCGGTGCGCGAGGTCCTGCAGGAGGCGCTGGACGCCCTCGCCGGCATGGTGGAGACCGTCTGGCGCGGCGGAAGTCCGGCGCCGGCGCCGGACCTCCTCGAGCGGGTGGGCCGGCTGCATGCGGCCGTGCGCGGCGAGGCGGAGACCGCCCCCGTGGAGGGTGCGGCATCGGGTGCGCCGGCGCAGCCGGCGGCGGCGGAGCGGCAGGATGCGGGGGCGGAGGAGCCCGCGGCGAAGGCGGAGGTCGGCGAAGGCGCCGCCGGGCCGGAGCCCGGTGCGGATGCCGGGCCGGACCGGCCGGCCTCCGGCGACGAGGGCGCGGCGGCGGGTGGCGGGGTCGCCGTCACCGCCACGGTGGGTGCCGAGCGGCGGCAGCCGGTGCTCCCCGCCTATCAGGGCCACGACACCGTCCGCGTGCGGGCGACCCTGATCGACGAGCTGGTGGGCTTCGCCGGCGAGATCGGGCTCTACCGGGCACGGCTCGTGCAGCAGGCGAACGCGCTGCGCGCGGCCCTGGGCGAGATGGAGGCCACGGTGGGGCGGCTGCGCGAGCAGCTGCGCAAGCTCGAGATCGAGACCGAGGCCCAGATCCTCTACCGCTACGAGCGCGAGGGCGGTCCGGGACGGGAGGACTTCGATCCCCTGGAGCTGGACCGCTTCTCCACGCTGCAGCAGCTCTCGCGGGCGCTCGCCGAGTCCACCGAGGACCTGGTCAACCTGCGGGGCATCCTCGACGGCCTCAACCGCGAGGCCGAGACCATGCTGGTGCAGCAGGGGCGCGTGGCCTCGGCGCTGCAGGAGGGGCTCATGCGCGCGCGCATGGTCCCCTTCGCGGGCCTGCTGCCGCGCATGCGGCGCATCGTCCGTCAGGTCGCCCAGGAGCTCGGCCGCAAGGCCGATCTGCGGGTCGCCGGCGCCGAGGTGGAGCTCGACACCACCGTGATCGACCGCGTGGTGCCGGCCCTGGAGCACCTCCTGCGCAACGCCCTCGCCCACGGCATCGAGCCGCCCGAGCGGCGGCGCGAGGCGGGCAAGCCCGAGACCGGGGTCGTCAGCATCAGCCTCAGCCGCGACGGCCCGGACGTGGTCATCCGCATCGCCGACGACGGTGCCGGGGTCGACCTCGAGGCGGTGCGGCGCAAGGCGGAGGCGCTCGGCCTGCTGCCCCCGGGGGCGCAGATCCCGGAGGCCGACCTCGCCCAGCTCATCCTCGAGTCGGGCCTGAGCACGGCGCAGGAGGTGACCCAGGTCTCCGGCCGCGGGGTGGGCATGGACGTGGTGGTGAACCAGGTGCGCCAGCTGGGCGGCACCTTCGCCATCGAGACCGTGCGCGGGCGCGGCACCGCCTTCACCCTGCGCATCCCCTTCACCCTCGCCGTCAACCGGGCGCTGCTGCTGCGTGCCGGCGACGAGACCTACGCCGTCCTCCTCTCCGGCGTGGTGGGCATCGCCCGCATGGGGGCGGAGGAGCTCGCGCCCTTCGTGAGCGGGGAGCGCGAGGAGTTCGTCTACGCCGGGCGCGGCTACCGCTTCCACCACCTCGGCAGCCTCGTGGACGGGGCCGGGGTGGCGGTGCCGGAGGGCGGCGCCAAGCTGCCGGTGATCCTGGTGCGCGCCGCCCAGCAGCAGGTGGCGCTGCTGGTGGACGCCGTGCTCGGCGCCCGCGAGGTGGTGGTCAAGTCCCTGGGGCCCCAGTTCCACGGCGTGCGCGGGGTGCTCGGCGCCACCATCCTCGCCGACGGCGAGGTGGTGCTCATCGTCGACGTCGCCGCGCTGGTGCACCGGGGGGCCATCCTCCGGGCGCGCGAGGCGGCGGCGCAGGAGGTGGACGAGCGGCCGGTGGTCTATGTGGTGGACGACTCCATCACCATGCGCCGGGTCACCGGGCGGCTGCTCGAGCGTCACGGCATGCGGGCCGTGGCCGCCCGTGACGGCGTCGAGGCCCTGGCGCGGATGCGCGAGCTGCACCCCGACCTCGTGCTCCTCGACATCGAGATGCCGCGCATGGACGGCTACGACGTGGCCGCCCACATGCGCGCCGATCCGGGGCTCGCCACCGTGCCCATCGTCATGGTCACCTCGCGCACCGGCGACAAGCACCGCCAGCGCGCCCTCGAGCTCGGCGTCGACCGCTACCTCGGCAAACCCTACCAGGAGGCGGAGCTGCTCGAGACGGTGCGCGAGCTGCTGGAGGGGCGCGCGCCGGCGGCCGATGCGGGGGGCGGGGCATGAGCGAGCGTTCGGTGCGCTGCCTGCTGGTGCCGCTGCAGGGGATGCACCTGCTGGTCCCCAACGCGGCGGTGGCGGAGATCCTCACCTTCCAGCCGCCGAATCCGGTGCCGCAGTCTCCGCCCTGGCTGCTCGGGGTGATGCGCTGGCGGGGGCGGCTGATCCCGGTGCTTTCCTTCGAGGCCGCGACGGGGGCCCCGCGTCCGCCCCTCGGGGCTCGCAGCCGCCTGGTGGTGCTGCACAACGCCACCGCCGAGGAGGGCGGACCGGGCCATTACGCGCTGGTGACCCAGGGCTTCCCCTCGCTGCTGACGGCGGAGGCGGGCAGCCTCGCCCCCCTGGAGGAGGAGGGCGGGGGCGGCGAGCCGGGGGTGCGGGCCCGCGTCCTGGTCGGTGGGCGCGCCGCCGTGATTCCCGATTTCGACGCCCTCGAGCTGCTGCTGCGCGACCGCCACGGCGCGGCGGCCGAAGGGGGGTGAACAGAGGGGCTTTCGAGACGATCCCGGAGGTGCTCAGGTGCGCAGAACAACCGGTTGGTTCCTGGCGGTTCTGACCGTCGCAGGCGGAGCGCCTGCGGCCGGGGCGGCGATGGAGGGCCTGGTGGCCACGGGCGAGGGGGAGGTCGCCGCCCTGCGCGAGATCCTCGCGGATCCCGAACGGCGGGAGCAGGCGGCGGCGGCCGGGCGTGCGCGGGCGGCGCTGTGCGTGCGCTGCCACGGCGACCACGGCAACACCGCGCGTCCCGACATCCCGCGCCTCGCGGGGCAGAATCCGTACTACCTGCTGGACCAGCTCGCGCGCTTCGCCAGCGGTGACCGGAGCCACTACGTCATGACCCCGCTCGCGCGCCAGCTCGGTCCCGAGGAGCGCCGCCAGGTGGCGGTCTTCTTCGCCGTCCAGGAGGGGGGGCGCGAGGCGGCCGATCCCGCCCTCGCCGCGCGCGGCGAGGCGGTCTTCCAGGCCCGCTGCCGGGCCTGCCACGGCGACGGCGTGGCCGGTCGTGCCGGCTATCCGCGCCTCGCCGGACAGCATCCGGAGTACGTCGTCCGCCAGCTGGAGCGCTTCCGCAGCGGCGACCGGCGCCGCCACAGCGAGGTCATGGCGCAGGTGGCGGCATCCCTCGGCGAGGACGAGATCCGCGCCGTGGCCCACTACGTCGCCTCGGCCGGCGCCGGGGGGACGCCGCCTCGGAAGTCCGGGGACGGCCACGGCGCGCCGGCGGCGCATCCCGCCGGGGCCGGTCACGGCGGGGACGGGCACGGCCACGCCGACTGAGCGGTCGGTGCTAGCGCAGATCGCCGTAGCGGTGCTGGACGAGGGCGAGGGCGACCACGGCCGCGGTCTCGGTGCGCAGCACGCGCGGGCCGAGGCGCACCGGACGGAAGCCCGCGGCCAGCGCCGCCGTGCGCTCGCCGGGGGCGAGCCCGCCCTCGGGGCCGACGAGGAGATCCACCGCGGCCGGGGATGAGGGATGCCGCGGCAGGCCTTCCTCGGCCTCGGGATCGAGCAGCAGCCGCAGGGGGGCGTCGGCGGAGGCGATCCAGTCGCGGAAGGTCCGGGGCGGCTCGACGGCGGGCAGCCGGGTGCGGCCGCACTGCTCGCAGGCGGCGACCGCGACCGCCCGCCAGTGCTCCAGGCGGCGGCGGGCCCGCGCGCCGTCGAGGCGGACCACGGTGCGCTCGGTGACCAGCGGCTGGACCGTGGTCACGCCCAGCTCCACGGCCTTCTGCACGATCCAGTCCATGCGCTCGCCCTTGGCCACGCCCTGGGCGATGCGCAGGCGCAGGGACGATTCGCGCCGCGGCTGCGTGACCGCCTCCACCACGGCGATGTCCGCCCCCGCGGCGTCGCGGGCGAGGCGGGCACGGTGCTCGGCGCCGCCACCGTCGAAGAGCACCAGCGGCGCCCCGTCGGCGAGGCGCAGGACCCGGCGCAGGCGCCGTGCGGCGGCGGGCTCGAGGCGCACCGGCCCTTTCTCCGGCAGGGGATCGCGGCAGTGGATGCGAGGGATGCGCATGGGCTCCTCCTGGATACCGTCGGCGCGACGGTAGCGGTCCGCGCCGGCGTCGTCCAGCGCTTGGGGCGGGTGGCCCCCCGTGCTAGCCTCATGGCGGGCCCGCCGTCGGAGGCGGCGGGGTCGCCGCGGGGGAACAGCCGTGCACAAGGTCCGCTACGAGGAGTCCTACGCCGAGGCCGCGCAGGTCCTGCGCATGGTGGTGCCGGCCATGGCCGAGCACCGCGCGAGCCCCAATCCGGTCAACTACGCCGTCTGGTACGCTCATCTTGCGGGGAAGTCGCCGGAGCTGAGCGCCGAGCTCGAGGCGCGCCTGCGCGGGGGCGGCTTCGACGACGCCCTCGGACGCGAGCTCTACCTGCGCCACCTCGCCGACCGCGACGAGCGCACCGTGGCCGAGCTGCGCACCGCGCTGGCGGCGGTGGTGCGGCAGGTGACGCGCCTGCTGTCGGAGGCGGGCGACGAGGCCGGGCGGCGCAGCGCGGCCCTCGCCGACATCGCGCGTCGCGTCGCCGGGGCGGGCGAGCCGGGGTCGCTCCAGGAGCTCATCCGCGAGGCCGCGGAGGAGAGCCGCGGCATGGCCGAGATGGGGACGCGCCTGGAGTCGCGCCTGCACGAGGCCACCTCGGAGGTGGAGGCGCTGCGGCGCGAGCTGGAGCGGGTGCGCGAGGAGGCGCGCACCGACCCCCTCACCGGCATCGCCAACCGCAAGGCCCTGGAGACGGCGCTGGCCGAGGCGGTGGCGGCCGGTGCGCCCTTCGCCCTCGTCATGGCCGACATCGACCACTTCAAGCGCATCAACGACACCCATGGCCATCTCATGGGCGACCGCGTGCTGCGCTTCCTCGCCGGGCTGCTGCGGCAGCGGGCGCCGGAGGGGGCGCTGCCGGCGCGCTACGGCGGCGAGGAGTTCGCCCTCGTCCTGCCCGGCCACGATCTTGCCGCCGCGCGCGCGGTGGCCGAGGGCCTGCGCCGGGCCCTCGCCGCCGGGCGCGTGCGCTCGGTGCGCAGCGGCGAGGAGATCGGCCGCATCACCATGTCCCTGGGCGTCGCCCAGTGGGTCCCCGGGGAGTCGGCGGAGGAGCTCGTCGCGCGCGCGGATGCCGCCCTCTACCGCGCCAAGGAGGGCGGGCGCAACCGGGTCGAGGCGGCGGCGCCGCCGGATCAGGCGGCCTGAGGGGCGAGGCCGAGGTTGCGGCAGATGGCGAGGGTGGGCTCCGCCCGGTTCATGGTGTAGAAGTGCAGCCCCGGTGCGCCGCCCTCGAGCAGGCGCTCGCACAGCCGCGTCACCACCTCCTCGCCCAGGGCCCGGATCGAGGCGGCGTCGTCGCCGTAGGCCTCCATGCGCCGGCGCAGCCAGCGCGGGATCTCGGCGCCGCAGGCGTCGGAGAAGCGGGCGAGCTGGCTGAACTGGGTGATGGGCATGATCCCCGGGACGATGGGGATCCCGATCCTCATGCGGCGGCAGTCCTCGACGAAGCGGAAGTAGGCGTCGGCGTTGTAGAAGTACTGGGTGATGGCGCCGTCGGCGCCGGCCTCCACCTTGGTGCGGAAGTTGCGCAGATCCGTGAGCGCATCGGGCGCCTGGGGGTGGAACTCGGGGTAGCAGGCCACCTCCACGTGGAAGCGCCGCCCGGTCTCGGCGCGGATGAAGGCGACGAGATCCGAGGCGTGGCGGAACTCGCCGATGTCGCGCATCCCCGAGGGCAGGTCCCCGCGGAGGGCGACGAGGCGGCGGATGCCGCGCTCGGCGTAGAGCCGGAGGAGCTCGCGGATGCTCTCGCGGCTGGCGCCGATGCAGGAGATGTGGGGTGCGGCCTCGAGGCCGCGCGCCTGGATCGCGAACACCGTCTCGGCGGTGCGCTCCCGCGTCGAGCCGCCGGCGCCGTAGGTCACCGAGCAGTAGGCGGGGGCGAGGGGCGCCAGCCCCTCCAGGGCTTCGCGCCAGCGCGCCTCGCCCTCGGGCGTCTTGGGCGGGAAGAACTCGAGGCTGAGCTGCACGGCCTTTCGCCCCCGCGCCCTCAGTAGCGGTAGTGGTCGGGCTTGTACGGCCCCTCCACCGGCACGCCGATGTAGGCCGCCTGCTCCGGGGTGAGCACGGTCAGCTCCGCCCCGATCTTGCCGAGGTGCAGCCGCGCCACCTTCTCGTCCAGCTCCTTGGGCAGGACGTAGACCCGCCGCTCGTACCGCTCCGGGTGGTTCCACAGCTCGATCTGGGCGAGCACCTGGTTGGTGAAGGAGTTGGACATGACGAAGCTGGGGTGGCCGGTGGCGCAGCCGAGGTTCACCAGGCGCCCCTCGGCGAGGAGGATGATGCGCTTGCCGTCGGGGAAGATGACGTGGTCCACCTGCGGCTTGATGTTCTCCCAGCGGTAGCGGCGCAGGCTGGCGACGTCGATCTCGGAGTCGAAGTGGCCGATGTTGCAGACGATGGCCTGGTCCTTCATCCGGGCCATGTGGTCGTGGGTGATGACGTGGATGTTGCCGGTGGCGGTGACGAAGATGTCCGCCTTGTCGGCGGCATAGTCCATGGTCACCACCCGGTAGCCCTCCATCGCCGCCTGCAGCGCGCAGATGGGGTCGATCTCGGTCACCCACACCGTGGCGCCGAAGCCGCGCAGGGCCTGGGCGCAGCCCTTGCCCACCTCGCCGTAGCCGCACACCACCGCGATCTTGCCCGCGATCATGACGTCGGTGGCGCGCTTGATGCCGTCGATGAGCGACTCGCGGCAGCCGTAGAGGTTGTCGAACTTGGACTTGGTGACCGAGTCGTTGACGTTGATGGCGGGGAAGAGCAGCCGCCCCTCCTTCTCCATCTGGTAGAGGCGGTGGACGCCGGTGGTGGTCTCCTCGGTGACGCCGCGGATGCCGGCCGCCACCTGCGAGTACCAGCCCGGCCGCTCGGCGAGGCGCCGGCGGATGGCGGCGAAGAGCACCCGCTCCTCCTCGCTGCCGGGCTCGTCCAGGACCGAGGGGTCCTGCTCGGCGCGCACCCCCAGGTGCAGCAGCAGGGTGGCGTCGCCGCCGTCGTCGAGGATCATGTTGGCGCTGCCGCCGTCGTGCCACTCGAAGATGCGGTGGACGAACGCCCAGTACTCCTCGAGGCTCTCGCCCTTGTAGGCGAAGACGGGGATGCCGCGGGCGGCGATCGCGGCGGCGGCGTGGTCCTGGGTGGAGAAGATGTTGCAGGAGGACCAGCGCACCTCCGCGCCCAGCGCCACCAGGGTCTCGATCAGGACCGCGGTCTGGATGGTCATGTGGAGGCAGCCGGCGATGCGGGCGCCGGCGAGCGGGCGCCGGCCGGCGTACTCCTCGCGCACCGCCATCAGCCCCGGCATCTCGGTCTCGGCGATGGCGATCTCGCGCCGCCCCCAGTCGGCGAGCGCAAGATCCCTGACCACGAAGTCGTGTCCGGTCTCGGCGGCGGGCTGGCTGGCCATGGTCCGCTCCTCCCTCGGTGTCACAGGCCCGCGGCCTCGCGCAGGGCCTCGGCCTTGTCCGTGCGCTCCCAGGTGAACTCCGGCTCCTCGCGGCCGAAGTGGCCGTAGGCCGCGGTTTTGCGGTAGATGGGCCGGATGAGGTCGAGCATGCGGATGAGCCCGTAGGGGCGCAGGTCGAAGTGCTCGCGCACGAGCTCGACGATGCGCTCGTCGTCGATGCGCCCGGTGCCGAAGGTCTCGACGCTGATGGAGGTGGGCTCGGCGACGCCGATGGCGTAGGAGACCTGGATCTCGCAGCGCTGGGCGAGCCCCGCGGCGACGATGTTCTTGGCCACGTAGCGGGCGGCGTAGGCGGCCGAGCGGTCCACCTTGGAGGGGTCCTTGCCGGAGAAGGCGCCGCCGCCGTGGCGGGCCATGCCGCCGTAGGTGTCGACGATGATCTTGCGCCCGGTCAGGCCGCAGTCGCCCACCGGGCCGCCCACCACGAACTGGCCGGTGGGGTTGATGAAGTACTTGGTCTCGCGGTGCAGCCACTGCTCGGGCAGCACCGGCTTGATGATCACCTCCATCACCGCCTCCACCAGGTCCTTGCGCGCGATGTGGGGGTCGTGCTGGGTCGAGAGCACGACGGCGTCGATGGCCGCCGGGCGCCCGTCCTCGTAGCGGAAGGTCACCTGGCTCTTGGCGTCGGGGCGCAGCCAGGGCAGGGTGCCGTTCTTGCGCACCTCGGCCTGGCGCTGGACCAGGCGGTGGGCGTAGGTGATGGGCGCGGGCATGAGGACGTCGGTCTCGTCGGTGGCGTAGCCGAACATCAGCCCCTGGTCGCCCGCGCCCTGCTCCTCCGGGTTGTCGCGGTCCACCCCCATGGCGATGTCGCCCGACTGCTTGCCGATCATGGAGAGCACGGCGCAGGTGGCGCCGTCGAAGCCCACCTCGGAGCTGTTGTAGCCGATGCCGCAGACCACCTCGCGCACCAGCTCGTCGAGATCCACCCAGGCCGAGGTGGTGATCTCGCCGCCCACGATCACGGCGCCGGTCTTGATCATGGTCTCGCAGGCCACCCGCGCCCTCGGATCCTGCTCCAGGATGGCGTCGAGGACGGCGTCGGAGATCTGGTCGGCGATCTTGTCCGGGTGTCCCTCGGACACCGACTCGGAGGTGAAGAGAAAGCTCCTGCTCATCGTCGCTGCGGCCTCCAGAGGCGTAGAATGAACGTCCGGGAAAAGGATCCGAAGGTTACCACGGCGGTTACCGGGCCGCACCTGCGCGAGGAGGACGGACCATGGTGCTGATGAAGACCCCCGTGTGCGAGTTCGGCAAGCCCGCCCCCGACTTCGCCCTGCCGGGTGTCGACGGGCGCATCTGGACCCGCGATGCGTGCCGCGGGCCCAAGGGGCTGCTGGTGATGTTCATCTGCAACCACTGCCCCTACGTCAAGGCCATCCGCGAGCGGCTCATCCGTGACGCCCGCGACATCCAGGCCCTGGGCATCGGCGTCGTCGCCATCAGCGCCAACGACCCCACCGACTATCCCGAGGATTCCTTCGAGAACATGAAGCGGGTGGCCGAGACCTACGGCTACCCCTTCCCCTACCTCTACGACGAGACCCAGGCGGTGGCGCGCGCCTACGGGGCCGTCTGCACCCCGGACTTCTTCGGCTACAACGCCGACCTCGAGCTCCAGTACCGCGG
The DNA here is from genome assembly GCF_003751635.1 of Inmirania thermothiophila. Classification (NCBI taxonomy): domain Bacteria; kingdom Pseudomonadati; phylum Pseudomonadota; class Gammaproteobacteria; order Chromatiales; family Ectothiorhodospiraceae; genus Inmirania; species Inmirania thermothiophila. The sequence continues at coordinate 64,097 of NZ_RJVI01000001.1, read as the reverse complement.
CCGGCTCGACGCCAGCACCCGCGAGACGGCGCCGCCCGATGCCCGCCGCGAGCTCTACGAGGCCATGAAGCAGATCGCCGAGACCGGCCGCGGCCCCGAGGAGCAGATCCCGAGCATGGGCTGCTCCATCAAGTGGCGCGACGGCGGCTGAGAGCCCCCCGGCGGGGCGCGCAAGCGCCTGAATCATGCAGGCATTCTGAATTTTTATTTGCGGGAATGCGCCCCCCCGCCGCATATTGCACGGCCCGGCGGCACCGGCGCCCCGCGCCCGGCGCACCCCCGGGGAAGGGATGCGACCAGAGGAGACGAGCATGCCCAGTCGCAGAGAGCTTGCCAACGCCATCCGCGTCCTCAGCATGGACGCGGTGCAGCGCGCCAAGTCGGGTCACCCCGGCGCCCCCATGGGGATGGCCGACATCGCCGAGGTCCTGTGGCGGGACTACCTCAAGCACAATCCGGCCAATCCGAGGTGGGCCGACCGCGACCGCTTCGTGCTCTCCAACGGCCACGCCTCCATGCTGCTCTACGCGCTCCTGCACCTGAGCGGCTACGACCTCGGCATCGAGGACATCAAGAACTTCCGCCAGCTCGGCTCGCGGACCGCGGGCCATCCCGAGTACGGCCTCACGCCGGGGGTCGAGACCACCACCGGGCCGCTGGGGCAGGGCATCACCAACGCCGTCGGCATGGCGCTCGCGGAGAAGGTGCTCGCCGCCCGCTACAACCGCGACGGCCACACCATCGTCGACCACTACACCTACGTCTTCGCCGGCGACGGCTGTCTCATGGAGGGCGTCTCCCACGAGGCCTGCTCGCTCGCGGGCACGCTGGGCCTCGGCAAGCTCATCGTCTTCTGGGACGACAACGGCATCTCCATCGACGGCGAGGTGGAGGGCTGGTTCGCCGACGACACGCCGGCGCGCTTCGAGGCCTACGGCTGGCACGTGGTGCGCGACGTCGACGGCCACGACCCGGAGGCGGTGGCGAGGGCCATCGAGGCCGCCCGCGCCGAGCGCGCGCGCCCGAGCCTGATCTGCTGCCGCACCATCATCGGCTACGGCTCGCCGAACCTCGCCGGCACCCACGACTGCCACGGCGCGCCCCTGGGCGAGGAGGAGGTGGCGGCGGCGCGGGAGAAGCTCGGCTGGCCGCATCCGCCCTTCGAGATCCCGCGGGAGATCTACGAGGCCTGGGATGCGCGCGGGCGGGGCGCCGAGGCCGAGCAGGCCTGGAACGAGCGCTTCGCCGCCTACCGCGAGGCCTACCCCGAGCTCGCCGCCGAGTTCGAGCGGCGCATGCGCGGGGATCTGCCTGCGGAGCTCGCCGCGCGCGCCGCCGACTACATCCGGCGGCTCCAGGCCGAGGGTCCCAAGGTGGCCACCCGCAAGGCCTCGCAGATGGCCATCGAGGCCCTCGCCCCGGCGCTGCCGGAGCTCATCGGGGGCTCGGCCGATCTCACCGGCTCCAACCTCACCGCCTGGTCGGGGTCGAAGGCGATCACCCGCGAGGACGCCGACGGCAACTACATCCACTACGGCGTGCGCGAGTTCGCCATGGCGGCGATCATGAACGGGCTCGCCCTGCACGGCGGCTTCCTGCCCTACGGCGGCACCTTCCTCGTCTTCTCCGACTACATGCGCAACGGCATGCGCATGTCGGCGCTGATGCGCCTCGGCGTGATCTACGTCCTCACCCACGACTCCATCGGCCTCGGCGAGGACGGCCCCACCCACCAGCCCGTGGAGCACGTGGCGAGCCTGCGGCTGATCCCCGAGATGCACGTCTGGCGGCCCTGCGACGCGGTGGAGACCGCGGCGGCCTGGCGCGCGGCGCTGCTGCGCCGCGACGGCCCCACGAGCCTCGCCCTCACCCGCCAGGGGGTGCCGCACCAGCCGCGCACCGACGCGCAGGTGGAGGCCATCGCCCGCGGCGGCTACGTCCTCGTCGACTGCGAGGGCACGCCGGAGCTGATCCTCATGGCCAGCGGCTCCGAGGTGGGGCTGGTGGTGGAGGCGGGGCGGCGCCTGGCCGAGGCGGGACGGCGCGTGCGCGTGGTCTCCATGCCCTGCATGGAGGTCTTCGAGGCCCAGGACCCCGACTACCGCGAGGCCGTGCTGCCGGCGGCGGTGACGGCGCGTCTGGCCGTCGAGGCCGGGGTCCCGGAGCCGTGGCTAAAATACGTCGGCGCCCGCGGGGCCGTCATCGGCATCGACCGTTTCGGCGAGTCGGGGCCCGCCGCGGCGCTGTTCGAGCACTTCGGCTTCACCGTCGACAACGTGGTCCGCACCGCCGAGTCGCTGCTCTGAGCGCCGGGCGCGGTCGGGTCCAACCATCGGGAGGAGAGCGATGGCCATCAAGGTAGGCATCAACGGCTTCGGGCGCATCGGGCGCATGGTCCTGCGCGCGGCGGTGCGCGAGTTTCCGGGCGAGATCCAGATCGTCGGCATCAACGACCTGCTCCCCGCCGACTACCTGGCGTACCTGCTGCGCTACGACTCGGTGCACGGCCGCTTCCAGGGGGAGGTCGCGGCCGAGGACGGTGCCATCGTGGTCAACGGCAGCCGCATCCGCGTCAGCGCCGAGAAGGACCCGGCCAACCTGCCCTGGGGCGAGCTGGGCGTCGACGTGGTGGTGGAGTCCACCGGCCTGTTCCTGACCGAGGAGGCCTGCCAGAAGCATCTCGCCGCCGGCGCGCGCAAGGTGATCCAGAGCGCGCCCTCCAAGGACGCCACCCCCATGTTCGTCTACGGCGTCAACCACAAGGCCTACGCCGGGCAGGCCATCATCTCGGCCGCCTCCTGCACCACCAACTGCCTCGCGCCGGTGGCCAAGGTCCTGCACGACAACTGGGGCATCAAGCGCGGCCTCATGAGCACGGTGCACGCCACCACCGCGACCCAGAAGACCGTCGACGGCCCCTCCCTGAAGGACTGGCGCGGCGGGCGCGGCATCCTCGAGAACATCATCCCGTCCTCCACCGGCGCCGCCAAGGCGGTGGGCAAGGTCCTGCCCGAGCTCAACGGCAAGCTCACCGGCATGGCCTTCCGCGTGCCCACCTCCGACGTCTCGGTGGTGGATCTCACCGCGGAGCTGGAGCGGTCGGCCACCTACGACGAGATCTGCGCCGCCATGCGCCGCGCCTCCGAGGAGGGGGAGCTCGCCGGGGTCCTCGGCTACACCGACGAGGCGGTGGTCTCCACCGACTTCCGCGGCTGCCCGCAGCCCTCGGTCTTCGACGCCAAGGCGGGGATCCAGCTCGACGAGACCTTCGTCAAGGTGGTGGCCTGGTACGACAACGAGTACGGCTACACCTGCAACCTGCTGCGTCTGCTGCGCCACGTCGCCGGCTGACGTCGGCGCGCCCGCGCCCGCCGGGACCCCGGCGGGCGTGGCGGTGCGAAGGAGCGAGACCGTGAGCGTCATCAAGCTGACCGACCTCGACATCCGCGGCAAGCGGGTGCTGATCCGCGCCGACCTCAACGTCCCGATCCAGGACGGGCGCGTGACCTCGGACGCCCGCATCCGCGCCACCCTGCCCACCATCGAGCACTGCCTGCGGGAGGGGGCGCGGGTGATGGTCATGTCCCACCTCGGCCGTCCCAAGGAGGGCGCGTTCTCGGAGGCGGACTCGCTGGCGCCCGTGGCCGCGCACCTGGGGCGGCTGCTCGGGCGGGAGGTGCGCCTCGTGCGCGACTATCTCGAGCACCCCCCGGAGGTGGCGGAGGGCGAGGTCGTCCTGCTCGAGAACGTGCGCTTCAACGTCGGCGAGAAGAAGGACGACGAGGCCCTGGCGCGCCGCTACGCCGCGCTCTGCGACGTCTTCGTCATGGACGCCTTCGGCACCGCCCACCGCGCCCAGGCCTCCACCCACGGCGTGGCCCGCTTCGCGCCCGTGGCCTGCGCCGGGCCGCTGCTGGCGGCCGAGCTGGAGGCCCTCGGCAAGGCCCTCGAGGCCCCGGCGCGGCCGATGGTGGCCATCGTCGGCGGCTCCAAGGTCTCGACCAAGCTCACCGTGCTGGACGCCCTCTCGGCCAAGGTGGACCGTCTCATCGTCGGCGGCGGCATCGCCAACACCTTCATCGCCGCCGCGGGCCACCGCGTGGGCAAGTCCCTCCACGAGCCGGACCTCGTGGCGGAGGCGCGCCGGCTGATGGAGCAGGCGAAGGCCCGGGGCGGCGAGATCCCGGTCCCGGTGGACGTGGTGGTGGCGCGCGAGTTCAGCGCCGAGGCCGAGGCCGTGACCAAGCCCGTGGACCGGGTGGGCGAGGACGAGATGATCCTCGACATCGGCCCCGAGACCGCGGCGCGCTACGCCGAGATCCTGCAGGGGGCGGGGACCATCGTCTGGAACGGTCCCGTGGGCGTGTTCGAGTTCGACGCCTTCGGCGAGGGGACGCGGCGGCTCGCCGAGGCCATCGCGGCGAGCCCGGCCTTCTCCATCGCCGGCGGCGGCGACACCCTGGCCGCCATCGACAAGTACGGCGTGGCCGGCGGCATCTCCTACATCTCCACCGGCGGCGGTGCCTTCCTCGAGTTCCTCGAGGGCAAGAAGCTGCCCGCGGTGGCGGTGCTGGAGGCGCGGGCCGCGGAGGCGCGTGCGTGAGGGAGCGGCCGCGCCGCACCAAGATCGTCGCCACCCTGGGGCCGGCCACGGACGACCCCGCGGTCCTCGACGCCCTCATCCGCGCGGGCATCGACGTCGCCCGCGTCAACTTCTCCCACGGCGACGCCGCAAGCCACCGCCGCCGGGCGCGGCTGCTGCGCGAGCGCGCCGAGGCCTGCGGCCGCGAGGTGGGGCTCCTGATGGACCTGCAGGGCCCCAAGATCCGCATCGAGCGCTTCCGCAACGGCCCGGTGCACCTGCGCGAGGGGGCCGCCTTCGCCATCGACCCCGACTGCCCGCCGGACGCCGGCGACGAGACCTGCGTCGGCATCACCTACAAGGACCTGCCGCGGGACGTCGGCCCCGGCGACATCCTGCTCCTCGACGACGGCGCCATCGTCCTCGAGGTGGAGCGGGTGCGCGGGCGGCGCATCGAGACCCGCGTCGTGGTGGGCGGCGAGCTCTCCGACGCCAAGGGCATCAACCGCCGCGGCGGCGGGCTGTCGGCGCGCGCGCTCACCGACAAGGACCGTGCCGACATCCGCGTCGCCGCCGAGCTCGAGGCCGACTACCTCGCCGTCTCCTTCCCGCGCGGCGGCGAGGACGTGGCGGAGGCGAAGGCGCTCTTCCGCGAGGCCGGCGGCAGCGGCGGGATCGTGGCCAAGATCGAGCGGGCCGAGGCGGTGCGTGCGGTGGACGAGATCCTCGAGGTGGCCGACGCCATCATGGTGGCGCGCGGCGACCTCGGGGTGGAGATGGGCGATGCGGAGCTGCCCGGGATCCAGAAGTGGCTCATCGGCGCCGCCCGCAACCGCAACCGGGTGGTGATCACGGCGACGCAGATGATGCAGTCCATGGTCACCCACCCGATGCCGACGCGGGCGGAGGTCTTCGACGTCGCCAACGCCGTGCTGGATGCCACCGACGCCGTGATGCTCTCGGCCGAGACCGCGGTGGGGCGCTATCCGGTCAAGGCGGTGGAGGCCATGCACCGGATCTGCCTCGGCGCCGAGCGCCAGCGCGCGGCCCAGGTCTCCGGCCACCGCATGGACTGGACCTTCCGCCGCATCGACGAGGCCATCGCCATGGCCACCATGTACACCGCCAACCACCTGCCGGTGCGGGCGATCGCGGCGCTGACCGAGTCCGGCGACACGCCGCTGTGGATGTCGCGCATCCGCTCCGGCATCCCCATCTACGCGCTCTCGCGCCACCGCGCCACACGGCGGCGCGTGACCCTCTACCGCGGCGTCTACCCGGTGGAGTTCGACGTCTGCAGCAGCGACCACGCCCGCGTCAACCTCGACGCCGTGGAGGTGCTGCGCCGCCTCGGCGCGGTCGAGGACGGCGATCTCGTCATCCTCACCAAGGGCGATCTCATGGGCGTGCACGGGGGCACCAACGCCATGAAGATCGTGCGCGTCGGCGACATGCCGGTGCCCGAAGAGAACTGAACGAGCGAGGGAGGATCGCGACCATGGCCTTCATCACCCTGCGACAGCTCCTGGATCACGCCGCCGAGCACGGCTACGGCGTGCCCGCCTTCAACGTCAACAACATGGAGCAGCTCCACGCGATCATGCAGGCGGCGGACGAGACCGACAGCCCGGTCATCGTCCAGGCCTCGGCCGGCGCCCGCAAGTACGCCGGCGCCCCCTTCCTCAAGAAGCTGATGGAGGCGGCGGTGGAGCAGTGGCCCCACATCCCGGTGTGCGTGCACCAGGACCACGGCGCCTCGCCCGCGGTCTGCGTCCGCTCCATCCAGCTCGGCTTCACCTCGGTGATGATGGACGGCTCGCTGCTCGAGGACGGCAAGACGCCGGCGAGCTACGAGTACAACGTGGAGGTCACGCGCAAGGTGGTGGAGATGGCCCACGCCTGCGGCGTCTCCGTCGAGGGCGAGCTCGGCTGCCTGGGCTCGCTCGAGACCGGCACCGCGGGCGAGGAGGACGGCGTCGGCGCCGAGGGGGTGCTCTCCCGGGAGCAGCTGCTGACCGACCCCGACCAGGCCGCCGAGTTCGTCAGGGCCACCGGGGTCGACGCGCTGGCCATCGCCATCGGCACCAGCCACGGCGCCTACAAGTTCTCCCGCCCGCCGACGGGCGACATCCTCGCCATCGAGCGGATCAAGGAGATCCACGCCCGCATCCCCAACACCCACCTGGTGATGCACGGCTCCTCCTCGGTGCCCCAGGAGTGGCTCGAGATCATCAACAGCTACGGCGGCGACCTCGGGCAGACCTACGGCGTCCCGGTGGAGGAGATCCAGGAGGGGATCCGGCACGGTGTGCGCAAGGTCAACATCGACACCGACCTGCGCCTCGCCAGCACCGGGGCGATCCGCAAGTTCCTCGCCGAGAACCCCAAGGAGTTCGACCCGCGCAAGTTCCTCAAGGCCTCCACCCAGGCCATGAAGGAGATCTGCAAGGCCCGCTACGAGGCCTTCGGCACCGCGGGCATGGCCTCCAAGATCCGGCCCCTGTCCCTGGAGGAGATGACCGCCCGCTACGCCAGCGGCGAGCTCGACCCCAGGGTCAACTGAGGGGGCGGCCGCCGGCCCCGCGGGGCCGGCGGCGCCGCCGCGCCCTCACGGGCGGATCAGGCCCTCACGGGCGGATCAGGAAGGCCTGCTCGCGCAGCCGCGTCAGGCCCCGGGCGCGGAAGCGCGGCTGCGCCTCGAGGACGTCCTCGTCGGCGAGCCGCTCCACCGTGCAGCCGGCGTAGCGGGCGCGCACCTCCGCCTCGGGCACGGCGAAGGGCGGGCCCTCCATCTCCTCCTGCGGGTAGTCCAGGGTGACCAGCAGCTGCGGCGCGCGCGGCGCCAGGCGGCGCAGGTGCGCCACGTAGTGCGCCCGCATCGCCGGCGGGAAGGCCACCAGGGCGGCGCGGTCGTAGACCGCCTCCACCGCGCCGAGGGTCTCGGGGTCGAGGCGGAAGAAGTCGCCCTCGAGGATCTCCAGGCGCCCGGCCCGCCAGCGCCGCAGCGCCCCCGCCGCGGCCACCGCCGGCTCGAGGCCGGCCTCGGCGAAGCAGCGCGCGACCGCGGTCGGCGCGAGCTCGCAGCCCACCACCTCGTGGCCGCGCCCGGCGAGCCAGCCGAGATCCAGGCTCGCCCCGCACAGGGGCACGAAGACGCGGCCCGGCGCGGCGAGCCCGAGCCGGGCCCACCAGCGGCGAAGCTGCGGGTTCACCTCCGGCAGGTGCCAGCCGGTCTGGCCCTGCTCCCAGCGCGCGATCCAGAACTTCGGGTCCATGGTTCCGCTCCGGCGCGTTGTCACCGTCCGCCCACAGGGTACTTGAAAGGGCGCCGGCGCGCGCCCAAAGTGGAGGGCCGGCCCATCCCGCCCGGTACCGCCATGCTGGATCCCCAGCGCCTGCGCCTGCACCGCCTGCGCAACCTCGTCCACTCCGCGCTCCTGCTCGGCGGCATGGCGCTCCTTGCGGCCGCCCTGGGCTGGGTCCTCGGCGGCCGCGAGGGGGTGGTGTGGACGGCCCTGTCGGTGCTCGCGGTGCTGCTCCTCGGCGGCCAGGTGAGCCCGCTCCTGGTGCTGCGGCTCTACGGCGCGCGGCCGCTCTCGCCGGCCGAGGCCCCGGCCCTGTACCGTATCCTGGAGATCCTTGCGGCGCGGGCGGGGCTGCCCGCGGTGCCGACCCTGCACTGGGTGCCGAGCCCGGTGATGAACGCCTTCGCCGTGGGGCGGCCGGAGCAGGCGGCGGTGGCGGTCACCGACGGGCTGCTCGCGCGGCTGACCCTGCGCGAGGTGGCCGGGGTGCTCGCCCACGAGGTCAGCCACATCCGTCACAACGACCTCTGGATCATGGGCCTCGCCGACGTCGTCAGCCGCCTGACCTCGAGCCTGTCCTTCCTCGGCCAGCTCCTGGTCCTGCTCAACCTGCCGGTGTGGCTGCTCACCGGCGGCGGCCTGCCCTGGGCGGCGCTGCTCCTGCTGGTGCTTGCGCCCACGGTCTCGGCCCTGCTCCAGCTTGCGCTGTCGCGCACGCGCGAATACGAGGCCGACCTCGGCGCGGTGCGCCTGACCGGCGACCCCCAGGGGCTGGCCTCGGCGCTGGCCAAGCTCGAGCGCTACCAGCGCGGCTGGATGGAGCGGCTCTTCCTGCCGGGCCGGGGGCTGCCCGATCCGTCGCTGCTGCGCACCCACCCGCCCACCGAGGAGCGCATCCGGCGCATCCTCTCGGTGGCCGCCCGGCCCGTGGACTGGGGTCTCGACCCCGGGACGAGGCCGGTGCTGCGCCTGCCGGCGGTGGCGGTGCGGCCGCCGCGCTGGCGCATCGGCGGCCTCTGGTGGTAGGGCCTCAGTCTCCGCCGCCGCGGGCGAGGGCGGGCAGCGGACCGTCGAGGCCCATGGCCAGGCGCATGACGCCGGTCTTGAGCGGGCCCGCGCGGTCGGCCAGCGCGAGGCCCGCGCGCCGCGCCCACGCCAGCGCCGGGCTGCGGTTGCCGAAGCAGCGCTTGAAGCCGTCCATCACCGCCGCCGCGGCGAGGTTGTGGGGCCGGCGGCGGCGCTCGTAGCGGGCGAGGAGGGCGGGTTCGCCCGGGTCGTCGCCGGCGAGCACCGCCGCCGCCACCTCCTCGGCCAGGGTGGCCGCGTCGAGCAGGCCGAGGTTGACGCCCTGGCCGGCGAGGGGGTGCACGGTGTGGGCGGCATCACCCACGAGGGCGACGCGGGGCGCGTGGTAGCGCACCGCGTGGCGCAGGTGCAGCGGGAAGGCGGCGCGGCCCTCGATCGCCAGCATCTCGCCGAGGACGCCGCCGCTCGCCGCCTCCAGCGCGGCGAGGAAGTCGGCCTCCTCCAGCGCCATCAGGGCCTCGGCGCGCCCCTCGTCGTTGTGCCAGGCGAGCGAGCAGCGCCCGTCGGCGAGGGGAAGGAAGGCCACCGGGCCGGTGGGCAGGAAGCGCTGCCAGGCGGTGTCGCGGTGGCGGCGCGAGGTGGTGACGTGGCCGACGATGGTGCGCTGGCGATAGGGCCAGCCCACGGTGGCGATGCCGGCGAGGCGCCGCACCCCGGAGCGCGCCCCGTCCGCCCCCACCACCAGGGGGGCGGCGAGGCGGGTGCCGTCGGTGAGACGCAGGCAGGCCTCGCGGGCGCCGACGACGAGGCCCGCAAGCCCCGCCCCGGCGTGGATCCGCACCGTAGGCAGGGTCTGCAGCACCTGCCACAGGGCCAGGCGCACGGCGCGGTTCTCGACGATGTGGCCGAGGCGGTCGGCGCCCGTGGCGTCGGCGTCGAAGCGGGTGCCGGGGGCGTCGCCCTCCCAGACGCGGATGCGCCGGAAGGGCGCGCGCCGCCCGGGCTCGATCCGCTCCCAGGCGCCGAGGGCGGCGAGGATGCGTTCGGAGGCCACGGTCAGGGCCGAGACCCGCACCTCGAGGCCCTCGCCGGGGACGGGCGGCGCCGGCTCCACCAGGTCCACCGCGACCCCGGCGCGGGCGAGCGCCGCCGCGGTGCAGGCCCCCACCATCCCGCCGCCCACGACGACGACCTCGCTCCGGCGCATCAGACCGCCTCCGGGTCGGGCTGGTACGCGGCCTCGCCGCCGCCGTGGGCGAGGACCGCGCGGCGCAGGGGCGGGACCCAGCCCAGGAGGGCGGCGAGGCGCGCCGCCAGCGGCCGCAGCGGCGAGCCCCCGGCGAGGGCCCGCGCCGCGAGGTCGGTGAAGGCGGCGGTGCGCCGGTGGTCCTCGCGGCGGGCGCGGGCGTAGGCCTCCAGCACCGGCCAGCCGCCCGGGTCGCCCCCCGTCGCCACCGCCTCCGCCACCAGGGGCGCGAGGGCGGCGACGTCGCGCAGGCCGAGGTTGAGCCCCTGCGCCCCCAGGGGGTGGAGGGTGCAGGCGGCGCCCCCCGCCAGGGCCAAGCGGTGGTGGACCAGCGTGCGCGCGCGCACGAGGCGCAGCGGGACCGCCTGCGCCGGCGCCAGGGGCCGCCCCGGCGGCTCGCCCGCGGCGGCGGCGAGCGCCGCGGCGAGGGCGGCGGGGTCCGACCCCGCAAGATTCCGGGCCGCCTCCCGCGGCAGCAGCCAGACGAGCCCCAGGGCCTCGCCGCACGGGAGGAGGACGAGGGGGCCGCGGGGGGTGAAGCGCTCCTCCACCACGCCGTCGTGGGGGCGTCGCGGCGCCAGCAGGGTCACCAGGGCCGACTGCCCGTAGTCGGCCTCACGGGTCCCGATCCCGGCCAGCGCGCGCACCGTGGAGTCGGCCCCGTCGGCGCCCACCACCAGGCGCGCCCGCACCCGGGCGCCGCCCACCTCCGCCTCGACGCCATCCGGGCCGCGGCGCAGCCTGCGCACGGGGGCGCGCAGCCGCTCCACCCCGGCGCGCTCCAGGGCGGCGTCCAGCAGCCCGGCGAGGGTGTCGGCGCGGACCACCGCGCCGAGCGGCGCCCCCTCCCCGATCCGGCTGCTCCACCCCCCGGCGGCGAGCCGGACCGCCTGCAGCGGCGTCGCCGCCGCCGGCGCCCAGACGTCCAGCCGCGCCAGCAGCCGTACCGCCGCGCGCGACAGGGCGAGGGGGCGGGGGCCGTGGTGCCGCCCCGGGCCGGCGAGGGCGACGGCGACACCGCGCCGCGCCAGGGCGAGCGCCAGCGCCCCCCCCGCCGGCCCGTCGCCGGCCACGAGCACCTGGGTCCCTTGCTCCATGGGCGGGCAGTGTCGGGTCGGCCCGGGCGGGATGTCAACGCAACCCGACATGGGTCAGGCCGCGGATCGCGCAGCACGGGCCGGACCAAAAGGTGGAGGGGCGAGCGCTTGGGCGGCGGCGGCGCCTGAAGTACCATCGCAGTGGTCGGCTCCATCGAAGGCTTTCCATCGACGGGATTGGAGGTTTCTTGCGCCGGTATCCCATCCCCCTCGGCCGCTGGCTCCTCGTGCTGACGGTGCTTGCCCTCGCCGTGGCCCTGGCCGGGATCTACCACCTGGAGCGCGGCCTGCGCGCCCGCGCCGTCGAGGAGTTCGCCCGCGTCGACGCCCGCCAGCGCTCGCTCATGGTGTTCGAGACCCTCTACGCGGCCATGCGCGCGGGCTGGGGCAAGGACGACATCGCCCCCATCATCGAGCGTCTGAACCGGGTTGCGCCCGGGGTGGAGGTGCGGGTCCTGCGCGGCGAGCCGGTGATCCGCCAGTTCGGCGAGATCCCGGGCGAGCGGGCCGTGCGCGAGGCCGACCCGGTGCTGCAGGCGGCGCTGCGGGACGGGCGCGAGTTCCTGCGCACCGAGCGCGGGACGGTGCGCTACGTCTACCCGGTGCGGGTGCGCGACGAGTGCCTGCGCTGCCACACCGAGGCCCGCCTCGGCGACGTCAACGGCGTCATCGACGTCCGCATGCCGGTGGGGGAGGTGCGGGCGCCGGTGACCGTCGTCGCCCGTTCGGTGGCCGTGTCCGGGGTGGTCCTCCTCCTCGTCGTGTTCGCGCTGCTCAACCTCGAGCTGCGCCTCGGGGTGGTGCGGCCGCTGCGCCGCCTGGTGGAGGCGATGGCCGCGGTGGAGGCGCGGCGCGACTACGGGCGGCGCGTCGACGAGCGGGGCCGGGTGCGCGAGCTGGTGGTGCTGGCGCGCCAGTTCAACCATCTGCTCGAGATGGTGGAGCGGCACACGCGCGAGCTCGAGGAATACGCCGTGCGCGACACCCTCACCGGGCTCTACAACCGGCGCAAGTTCGAGGAATTCCTGGCCTTCGAGGTGCAGCGGGCGCGGCGCGCGGACACCGAGTTCTGCCTCGTGATGTTCGATCTCGACAACTTCAAGCACATCAACGACACCTTCGGCCATCCCGTCGGCGACCTCGTGCTGCGGGAGGTGGGACGGCTGGTGCAGGAGGGGCTGCGCACCACCGACCTGGCGGTGCGCCTCGGCGGCGACGAGTTCGCGGTGATCCTGCCCGAGACCGAGCCGGAGGCGGGGGTCGCCGTCGCGGCCAAGCTGCACCGGCGCCTGACCGAGGCGGAGATCGCGCTGCCCACGGGCACGACGCGGGTCACCGTGAGCATGGGCGTGGTCAGCTACCCGCGCAACGGCGACTCCCCGCAGGCGCTGCACGGCGCCATGGACGTGGCCATGTACGAGGCCAAGCGGGCGGGCAAGAACCGCCTGGTGCACCTGGGGCCGGAGGAGCAGGCGCGGGTGATGGAGGTCTTCGCCCAGGCCGACTGCCTGCGCCGCGCCCTGGACGAGGACCGCGTGGAGGTGGTCTTCCAGCCCATCGTCGCCGCCGCCGACGGCACCGTCGTCGCCTACGAGGCCCTGGCGCGGGTGGCGCTCCGGGGCGCCGAAGCCAAGGCGGGGCAGTTCATCTACGTCGCCGAGCAGGTGGGGCTCGCCGAGGCGGTGGACCTGCGCGTGGTGGAGCGCGTCTGCGGCCTGGTGCAGGCGGGGGGGCTGGGGGATGCCCCGGTCTTCGTCAACCTCTCCCGCGGCACCTTCGGCGATCCTGCGCGCATGGCCGAGGTGACCTCGCGCATCCGCGCCGCCGGCGTGGACCCGGCGCGGGTGGTCTTCGAGATCACCGAGCGGGAGGCGCTGCCCCACCTGGGGCGGCTGGCGCCGCAGGTGCAGGCGCTGCGCGAGGAAGGCTTCCGCTTCGCCCTGGACGATTTCGGCAGCGGCTTCTCCTCGTTCATGTACCTCAAGTACCTGCCGGTGGACTTCGTCAAGATCGAGGGCACCTTCGTCCGCGCCATGCCCCGGGATCCGCGGGACCGCGCCCTCGTGGAGCACATGCACGGCCTCGCCCGGCGCTTCGGCCTGCGCACCATCGCCGAGTTCGTGGAGGATGCCGAGATCGCCGCCGCCGTGCGCGAGCTCGGCATCGACTACGCCCAGGGCTACCACTACGGGCGCCCCGCCCCGGTGGGACGGGTAAGGGAGCGGGGCTGAGGCCGCGCCGTGGACGTCCTGCCTCCGTACCGGATCCGCGTCAGCGGGCGCGCGCGCCGCGCCCGCCTCACCGTGGACCCGGGCGGCGAGGTGGAGGTGGTGCTGCCGCGGGGGGCGCCGGCGCGCCTGGCGGCGGAGCTGGTGCGCAGCCACCGCGGCTGGATCGAGGCCCGCCGGGCGCCGGCCCGGGCCCGGCGCGCCCATCCCCGGCTCGGGCTCGCGCCGCGGCTCGTGGCCCTGCGCGCGGCGGGCGAGGCCTGGCGGGTGGTCTGCGACCCCGCCGCTCCGCCCGGGCTCCGGGAGGAGGCGGGCGCGCGCACCCTGCGCCTCGGCGGCGAGGCGGCGCGGCGGCCGGCGCGCTGGCTGCAGGCCTGGCTCGGGGAGCGGGCGCGCGCCCTGCTGCCCGCCCTGGTGGCGGCGCAGGCGGAACGGACGGGGCTTCGCCCGGCCCGGGTCACGGTGCGCGCCCAGCGCACGCGCTGGGGGAGCTGCTCGGCGGCGGGCACGGTGAGCCTCAACCGCAACCTGCTCCTGCTGCCGCGCTGGCTCGTGCGCTACCTCATCGTCCACGAGCTGGCGCACCTGCGCCACCTGGACCACTCCGACGCCTTCTGGGCCGAGGTGGCGCGGCACGAGCCGCGCTGGCGCCGCGCCGAGCGGGCGCTGCGCCGGCAGGTGCTGCCGCTGTGGAGCCTGCCCGCATGCGGCCGCTGACGGACGCCGCCACCCTCGCCGCCCGCCTCGGCGATCCGGGCTGGGTGGTGGTGGACTGCCGCTTCCGCCTCGACGCCCCGGAGGCCGGCGAAGCGGCGTGGCGCGAGGGCCACATCCCGGGCGCGGTCTACGCCCATCTCGAGCGCGACCTCTCGGGGCCGGTCACCGCGGCGAGCGGGCGCCATCCGCTGCCGGCGCCGGGGCCGCTCATGGCCCGGCTCGGTGCGTGGGGGATCGGCCCCGGGACCACGGTGGTGGCCTACGACGACGCCGGCGGCGCCTTCGCGGCGAGGCTGTGGTGGCTGCTGCGCTGGCTCGGCCACCGCCGGGTCGCGGTCCTGGACGGCGGTCTGGCGGCCTGGCTGGCCGCCGGCGGGGGCCTTGCCCGCGACCGCGGCGCGGTGCGGCCGTGCCGCTTCGAGGGGCGCCCCGGAGGCATGCCCACCGTGGACGCGGAGGCCGTCCGCGCCGGCGGCTGGTGCCTCGTGGACGCCCGCGCCCCGGAGCGCTACCGGGGCGAGGAGGAGCCCATCGACCCCGTGGCCGGGCACATCCCGGGGGCGGTGAACCTGCCCTTCACCGGCAACCTGGACCGGGCGGGCCGCTTCCTGCCCCCCGCCGCCCTCGCCCGGCGCTTCGCCGCCCTCGGCGCCGCCCCGCAGCGGGTGGTCCACTACTGCGGCTCCGGGGTCACCGCCTGCCACAACCTGCTGGCGATGGAGCTGGCGGGGCTCGCCGGGGCGCGCCTCTACCCGGGCTCGTGGAGCGAGTGGATCCGCGATCCCGCACGTGCGGTGGCCCGCGGCCCTGCGCCCTGAGGGCGGCGCCGCCCCCTCAGCGCCGCAGCGCCGCGGCCGCCACCAGCAGCCAGCCCGCCACCATCGCCGTCCCGCCCACCGGCGTCACCCAGCCCAGCGCCGCCGGCGCACCGAGGGCGAGGGTGTAGAGACTGCCGGCGAAGAGGCTGCCCGCTGCGGCGAGGAGCCCCGCGAGGGCCGCCGCCCGCGGCAGCGGGAGGGCGAGCACGGCCATCGCCGCCAGGGCGTGGGCGAGCTGGTAGCGCGCCCCCTTCTCCAGGAGCGCGGCGGCATCGGCCGAGGCGAGGTGGGCGGCGAAGGCCCCGGCGAGCACGGCGCAGGCCCCGCCGAGGGCGGCGAGGGCGAGGGCGGCGCGGGCCCCCGCGGTCACGGCGCCAGGGCCCGGCGCAGGACCTCGCCGCGGAGGCTGCCCGCGGCGCCGAGCCCGGCCACCACCCGCGCCTCCTCCGCCTCGAGGCGGTAGAGGGCGAAGTCGGTGAAGGCGAAGCGCGGCGCGGCGGCGGGGAAGCGCGCCAGGTAGGCCTGCCCGGCGGCCGCGCGCGCCGCCGCCTCCACCGGCGCGACGCGCCCGCGCAGGGTCGCCCGCGCCAGGGTCTGGGGATCGGTGCGGCCGTCGTCGGCCTCGCCCACGGCCAGCGCGGCGGCGGGATCGGCGAGGAGGTGGCGGGTGTGGGCGGCGAGGGTGCTCAGGTGCAGGAGCAGCCCGCCCCGCCAGGGGGCGAAGGCGACGTGGGCCGCCCACGGCCCGCGCGTGGCGAGGACGCCCCAGCGCTGCGTCTCGAGCAGCCGGGCGAGGATGCGGGCGAGGGCGGCGGTGTCCACGGCCGGCAAGGATACCAGGGGCGCGGACGGCGCCCAATCCCGTGCTACGCTGTCAAGTATGGCGGAGGCCGCGTGAGGAGGCCTGCGGACCTCGTGGACGGGACGTCGGAGGATGCGGCGCTGCGGCAGGCGGCGGCGGTGTTCGAGGCCGCAGGCGACGGCATCCTGGTCACCGACGCCCGCGGGGTGATCGTCCGCGTCAACCCCGCCTTCACCCGCGTCACCGGCTACACGCCCGCGGAGGCCCTCGGGCGCACGCCGCGCATCCTGCGCTCGGGCCGCCACGACCGCGCCTTCTACGACGCCATGTGGCAGGCGCTTCGGGAGCGGGGGCGCTGGGAGGGCGAGGTCTGGAACCGGCGCAAGGACGGGGAGGTGTACCCGCAGTGGCTCACCATCACCGCGATCCGGGACGGGGACGGCCGCACCACCCACTACGTCGCGGTCTTCACCGAGATCGGGCCGCTCAAGGCGGCCGAGGCGCGGCTTCGCCGCCTCGCCTACCGCGACGGGCTCACGGGGCTGCCCAACCGCATCGTCCTCCACGACCGGCTGGCGCAGGCCGAGCGCCGGGCCCGCCGCGGCGGCCGCCGCTTCGCCCTCCTCTACGTCGACCTCGACGGCTTCAAGGAGGTCAACGACCGCCTCGGCCACGCCGCCGGCGACGAGGTCCTGCGCGAGGCCGCGGCGCGCCTGCAGGGCGCGGTGCGCGGCGAGGACACGGTGGCGCGCATCGGCGGCGACGAGTTCGCCCTGATCCTGGAGGAGGCCGACAGCGTCGGGGCGGCGGTGCGGGCCGGGCGCGAGATCCTGAGGGCGCTGGCGCGGCCGTGGACGGTGGCGGGGCGCGAGGTGCGGGTGGGGGCGAGCCTGGGGGCGGCCTTCTACCCCGACGATGCCCCCGGGGGCGAGACCCTGCTGCGCTGCGCCGATGCCGCCATGTACCGGGCGAAGGCCGCCGGGGGTGGGTGCCTGCGCTTCTACGACGGCGCCGTGGCGGCGGAGGCGCAGGCGCGGGAGCGGATCGCGGCGGCGCTGTCGGCGGCGCTCGCCGCGGGTGGGCCCGAGGTGGCCTTCCGGCCGCGGGTGCGGCTCGCCGACGGTGTGGTGGCGGCGCTGGAGGCGGTGCCCTCGTGGCGCGGACCCGACGGCCCGCTCGAGGACGAGGCGCTGCGCCTCGCGGCGGAGCGGACGGGGCTCGGCGAGGCGCTGGACGAGGCGGTGGCGGCGGCGGTGCGGGCGGCGCAGGGGCGGTGGGGCGGGGACGTGCCGGTGGTGAGCCTGGCCGTCGGGCCGCGGGTGCTGGGCGGGCTCGCCCCGCGCGGGGCGTTGGGGCCTGCACGGCTGGAGGCGATGCTGCGGCTTGCGGAACTCGCCGCCGCGGCGCGGCTGCCGCGGGGGCTTGCGGTGGTGGGCGACGGCCTCGGCGCCGAGGCGGTGGCCCTCGAGGCCCTGGCGGCGGCGGGCCTCGCCGGCCTGCGCCTGCATCCGCGCCCGAGCGAGGCCGGGCTGCGTTCGGCGGCGGCCGTGGCCGCGGCCCTGGGTCTGCCCCTCTACGGGTGCGGCGTCGGCGACGAGGCCGCCTGCCGCCGGCTCGCCGAGGCCGGCTGCGCGGCCGCGAGCGGCCCGCTCTGGGGTCCGCCCTGGTCCGCGGCCGAGGTGCCGGCGCGCCTGCGCCGGGGGCGGTGACGCCGCCTCAGGCGGTCTCCGCCGCCCGGCGCTCGGCCACCACCGCCTTCTGCACCTCGGGCGGGGCGGGCTCGTAGCGGCTGAAGCTCATGGTGTAGCTGCCGTGGCCGCCGGTGGCGCTCTTGAGCCAGGAGGCGTAGTCGGCCATCTCCGCCAGGGGTGCCTCGGCACGCACCACCACGAGCCCCCCGGGGAGGCTCTCGGTGCCCTGGATCCGCCCGCGCCGCCCCGAGAGGTTGCCGGTGATGTCGCCCACGTGGGCCTCGGGGGCGGTCACCTCCACCTCCACCAGCGGTTCCAGCAGCACCGGGCGGGCCTTGGCGAAGGCGTCGAGGAAGGCCTTCTTGCCGGCGGTGACGAAGGCCACCTCCTTGGAATCGACGGGGTGGTGCTTGCCGTCGTGGACGATGACGCGCACGTCCTGGATCGGGTAGCCGGCGAGGGCGCCCTCCTCCATGGCCTGGCGCACGCCCTTCTCCACCGCGGGGATGAACTGCGACGGGATGGCGCCGCCCACCACCTGGTTGACGAACTCGAAGCCGGCCCCGCGCTCCAGCGGCTCGATGCGCAGGAAGACCTCGCCGAACTGGCCCGCGCCGCCGGTCTGCTTCTTGTGGCGGTGATGGCCCTCGGCGGCGGCACGCACGGTCTCGCGGTAGGCGATGCGCGGCGGGCGCGTCTCCACCTCCAGGTGGTGGCGGCTGCGCATGCGCTCGAGGATCACGCGCAGGTGCAGCTCGCCGATGCCGCGGATGATGGTCTCGTGGGTCGAGGGCGAACGCTCGTAGCGGAAGGAGGGGTCCTCGGCGGCAAGCGCCGCAAGCGCCCGCGTGAGTTTCTCGTCGTCGCCCTTCTTGGCCGGCTCCACGGCGAGGCCCTGCATGGGCTCGGGCAGGGCCACCGGCACCATGCACACGCCGCCGTCCTCGGGGGCGTCGTGCAGGACCGCGTTGTAGTGGAGCTCCTCGATCTTGGCCAGGGCGCAGAGGTCGCCCGGGATGCCCGCATCCACCTCGGTCTGCGTCTTGCCCTGGATGCGCAGGAGGTGGCCGACGCGGAACGGCTTGCGCCCGTCGTCGACGTAGAGCTGGCTGTCCGGGCGCACGGTGCCCTGGTGGATGCGGAAGATGCCGAGGCGGCCGACGAAGGGGTCGGTGGTGACGCGGAAGACGTGGGCGAGGACGTGGTCGTCCGGGTCGTGGCTGGCGTGGAACGGGGCCGCGCCGCGGCGGAAGGGCCGCGGGTTGCCCTCGAGCGGATTGGGGAAGAGCTCCACGATGGCGTCGAGCAGCTCGCGGATGCCGGCGCCGGTGGCGGCGCTGGTGAACAGGAGCGGGATCAGGTGGCCCTCGCGCAGGGCCGCCTCGAACGGCTCGTGGAGCTGCTCCGGACGGACCTCGCCCTGCTCCAGGTAGAGGGCCATGAGATCCTCGTCCATCTCCACCACCTGGTCCACGATCTCGGTGTGGGCGGCCTCCACCGAGTGGAAAGCGGCCTCGCCGCCGGGGGAGAAGAAGCAGTCGACGACGCCGCCGTCGCGCGCGGGCAGGTTGATGGGCAGCACCTCGCGGCCGAAGGCCTCGCGCAGGGCCTCGACGAGGGCGGCGAGCGCCTCCGGCCCCGCCTGGTCGATGCGGTTGACCACCAGCACCCGCGGCAACGCCAGCTCCGCCGCCTTCTCCATCGCCCGGCGGGTGCCGAGCTCGATGCCGCGCTCGGCATCCACCACCACCACCGCCGTCTCCACCGCCGGCAGCACGGCGTAGGCGCGCGGCAGGAAGTCGGGGTAGCCCGGCGTGTCCACGAGGTTGACGTGGCGGCCCTTCCAGTCGCAGGAGGCCACCGCCGGGCTGAGGGAGTGCCCGTGGGCCTGCTCCTCGGGCTCGAAGTCGCACACGGTGGTGCCGCGCTCGATGCTGCCCATCGCCGGGATCGCCCCGGCCGCGTGCAGCAGCGCCTCGGCGAGCAGGGTCTTGCCCGCCCCGGCGTGGCCCAGGAGGGCGAGGTTGTGGATCTCCGCGGTGGTGTAGCCCGGCATGCGCACCTCCTTCCCGCGCCCCGCCGCAGGGCGGGGCGTCCCGATGGCCCTTCAGGAAGGGGTAGTCGGCGCCCGCCGGGGCGTCAACCCCGGGCGGCGGGCGCCTCAGCGCTCCAGGTACTGGCGCTTGCCGGCGACGCCGTTCCACTCGTCGGCGTCGGGCAGGGGGTCCTTCTTCTCGGAGAGCACCGGCCAGACCTTGGCGAGCTCGGCGTTGAGCTGGATGAATTCCTTCTGGTCCTCGGGCACCTCGTCCTCCGGCACGATGGCCTCGGCCGGGCACTCGGGCTCGCAGAGGGCGCAGTCGATGCACTCCTCGGGGTCGATGACGAGCATGTTGGGGCCCTCGTGGAAGCAGTCCACGGGGCAGACGTCCACGCAGTCGGTGTACTTGCAGCGGATGCAGTTCTCCAGCACGACGAAGGCCATGGTGCCTCCTCCCTGTGGGGCCTGCGGCTCAGGCGGCCGAGCGGCGCCGGCCGCCGCGCAGGTCCAGGGCGGCGGCGCGCTCGCGCACCGCCGGGCGGCGCACCAGCTCGGCCAGGGTGATGCCGTCGAGGAAGTCGTGGATGCGCTCGCTCAGTTCCATCCACAGCTCGTGGGTCAGGCAGCGCTCGCCGCCGCGGCAGTCGCCGCGCTGCTCGCAGCGGGTGGCGTCGAGCTTCTCGTCCACGGCGGTGATGATCTCGGCGATGCTGATCTCGTCGGCCGGCCGCGCCAGACGGTAGCCGCCGTGGGGGCCGCGGGTGCCGCGCACGAGGCCGCGCCGGCGCAGCTTGGCGAAGAGCTGCTCGAGGTAGGACAGCGAGATGCCCTGGGCCTCGGAGATCTCGGCCAGGGGCACGGGGCCGTGGTCCTCGTGGACGGCGAGGTCCAGCATCGCGGTGACGGCGTAGCGGCCCTTGGTGGTGATGCGCATGGGGAGTCTCCGTTCCTGGAACGTGGAATTGACGGGTAGCATGGGATTTCTGAGCGGAGATGTCAAGATTGCGGGGCGCCGCCGGCGGCGCGGCGCCTCCTGTTAGGATGGGGCGATGGCCGCAGGGAGCAGGCAAGCCGCGCTCGAGGCCGAGGGGCTGGTCAAGCGCTACCCCGACGCCGGCGCCCTGCGCACGGTCCTCGACCGGGTCTCGCTGCGTCTCGAGCCCGGCGAGACGGTGGCGGTGACCGGCCCGAGCGGCTCGGGCAAGTCGACCCTGCTGCACCTGCTCGCCGGTCTGGAGACGCCCGACGGCGGCACCGTGCGCCTGCTGGGGCAGGATCTCGCCGGCCTCGGGGAGGCCGCGCGCAGCCGGCTGCGCCGGCGTCACGTGGGCTTCGTGCACCAGTTCTTCCACCTCCTGCCCACCCTCACCGTGGAGGAGAACGTGCGCCTGCCGCTGGAGCTCGACGGGGTCGATGCCGGGCGGGCGCGACGCCGCGCCCGCGCGCTCCTCGCCGCGGTGGGCCTGGCCGCGCGCGCCGGCGATTTCCCCGAGCAGCTCTCCGGGGGCGAGCAGCAGCGGGTCGCCATCGCGCGGGCGCTGGCGCCGCACCCGGCGGTGGTGCTCGCCGACGAGCCCACCGGGAACCTGGATCCGGCGGCCGCGGCCGGGGTGCTGGACCTGCTCGAGGCCGCGGTGCGCGAGCACGGGGCGGCGCTGGTACTGGTGACCCACAGCGCCGAGGCCGCCGCCCGCGCCGGACGGGTCCTGGCCCTGCGCGGCGGGCGCCTGGTGGAGGCGCCATGAGGCTTGCCGCCGCCGCGCTGGCCCGCCACCTCCTGCGCCACCGCGGCCAGCTCGTGCTGGCGCTGCTCGGGGTGGCGGTGGGGGTGGCCGTGGTGGTGGCGGTGAGGGTGGCCAACGCCGGCGCCCTGCGCGCCCTCGAGGCCGCCTCCGAGGCGGTGACGGGGCGGGTGACGCACCGCATCGAGGGGGGGGCCCGGGGGGTGCCCGAGGCGCTGCTCGCCGCCCTCGCCCTGGAGGGGGTGGCGGCGGCGCCGGTGGTGGAGGGGGTGGTGGAGGCCGACGGGCGGGCGCTGCGCCTGGTGGGGCTCGACCCGGTGGCGGAGGCGGCGCTGCGGCGCCATCCGGCCGGGCGCGGCCTCGCCTTCGACGGCGCCGCCCTGCTCGCCCCCGGGGCGGTGGCGGCGACGGCGGCCACCGCCGAGGCCCTGGGCTGGCGGCCGGGGGCGCGGCGCACGGTGCGCGCCGGCGGGCGCGCGCTGACCCTGACCCTCGCCGCCCGGCTCGAGGCCCGGGACGCGGTGGCGCGGCAGGGCGCCGAGGGGCTGCTCCTCGCCGACCTCGCCACCGCCCAGGAGGCGCTGGGCCTCGAGGGGCGGTTGAGCGGTATCGACCTCGTCCTCGACGCCGGGCAGGCGGCGGCGCTGGCGCGGTGGCTGCCGCCGGGCTACCGTCTCGCCGAGGCGGGGGAGACGCGGCGCTTCCTCGCCGAGCTCACGCGTGCCTTCCGCCTCAACCTGCAGGCGCTGTCGCTGCTCGCGCTCGCGGTGGGGGGCTTCCTGGTGCACAGCACCCTGCGCTTCGCCTTCGTGCAGCGGCGGGCCCTGGTGGGCATGCTGCGCGCGAGCGGCGCCCCCGCGGCGACGGTGGCGGGGCTGCTGCTCGCCGAGGCGGCGCTGCTGGGGCTGTGCGGCAGCCTCCTCGGGCTCGGCCTCGGCGCCGTCCTCGGCCGCGGCCTCATGGGGCTGGTGCTGCGCACGGTGGACGACCTCTACCTCACGGTGACGGTGCGCGGCGCGGCACCCGGCGCCGGCCCCTACCTCGCCGGCCTCGCCCTGGGGGCGGCGGCGAGCCTCGCCGCCGGGGCCGTGCCGGCCTGGGAGGCGGCGCGGACACCGGTGGTGGCGGTGCTGCGGCGGGCGACCCTGGAGGCGGGGGCACGGCGGCGGCTGCGGGCGGCCGTCGTCCCCGGGCTCGTCCTCGCGGCGGCGGCGGTGCTGGTGCCGGCGGTGGGGCCCGGGCTCGGTGCCGCCTTCGCGGCGCTTGCGGCCCTGCTCGCGGCGCTCGCCCTCCTCGCCCCCGCGGGGGTCCTCGCCCTCACCGCCCTCCTCGCGCCGCTGGCCGCGCGGGGCGGCGTGCTGGCGGCGATGGCGGTACGGGGGGCGGGCCGGGCCCTCAGCCGCACCGGCCCTGCGGCCTCGGCGCTGACCCTCGCCGCCGCCACCGCGGTGGGCATGGGGATCATGATCGACAGCTTCCGCGCCACCGTCGCCGACTGGCTCGGCCAGCGGCTGCGGGCCGACCTCTACGTCTCGGCGGCGGGCCCCGGCGGCACCCTGGACCGGCGGGTCCCGGCGGCGGCGCGGGTCGATCCGGCGGTGGCCGCGGTCGGGCTCTATCGCGGCGTGGAGGTGCCCTCCGAGCGCGGGCGGCTGCGGCTTGCGGCGGTGGCCCTGCCGCCCGCGGCACGGGCGGGCTACCGGCTGCTGGCGCAGGGGGCGGCGCCGTGGGCGGCCTTCGACGCGGGGGCGGTGCTGGTCTCGGAGCCGCTCGCGCGGCGGCTCCGCCTCGGGCCGGGCGACGCCCTGCCCCTCCTGACCGCGGCCGGTGTCCGCGCCTTCGCGGTGGCCGGGGTCTACGCCGACTACGCCTCGGACCGCGGCACCGTGCTCATGGCCCTGCCCGTCTACCGCCGCCACTGGGGCGACGAGGCGGTGACCTCGGTGGCGCTCTTCCTCCGCCCCGGGGCGGACCCGGCGGCGGTGGCGGCGCGCCTGCGCGCGGCCACCGGGCAGGCCCTCGCGGTGCGCTCGGGGCGGGAGCTTCTTGCCGCCTCGCTGGCGGTGTTCGACCGCACCTTCACGGTGACGCGGGTGCTGCAGCTGCTCGCCGCGGTGGTGGCCTTCGGCGGGATGCTGGGTGCGCTCATGGCGCTGCAGCTCGAGCGCACGCGCGAGGCGGCGGTGCTGCGGGCGGTGGGGGCGACCCCCGCGGGGGTGGCCGGTCTCGCCCTCGGCCAGGCGGCGGTGCTGGGCGGCGCCTGCGGGGTGCTGGCCTGGCCCGCGGGGCTTGCGCTGGCGGCGATGCTGGTGGATGTGGTCAACCCCCGCGCCTTCGGCTGGAGCCTGGCCTGGCGGGTGGACGGGCGCCTTGCCGTCGGCGCGGTGGCGCTGGCCCTGGCGGCGGCGGTGGGGGCGGCGCTCTGGCCCGCCTGGCGCATGGCCCGCGCCCGGCCCGCCCGGGCCCTGCGCGAGGAGTGAGGATGCGGGCGGCGGCGGCGGCGATGCTCCTGCTCCTTGCCGGCTGCGGGGCGGGCCCTGCGCCGCCGGGGCCGCCGCTGCGGCTGGACCGGCTCCTCGCCGCGCCGGATGCGCCGGGCTGGGCCCAGGTCACGGGGCCGGTGGCGCTGGCCTTCCCCCGCGACCACGGCCCCCACCCCGCCTATCGCCACGAATGGTGGTACCTCACCGGCCACCTCGCCGACGACGCCGGCGGCCGCTACGGCTTCCAGCTCACCTTCTTCCGCTTCGGCCTGCGGCCGGACGGGGCGGCGGCGGGATGGCGCGCGGCCCAGGCCTACATGGCGCACTTCGCGCTCACGGACGCCGGCGGCGGGCGCTTCCACGCCGCCGAGCGGCTCGCGCGCCCGGCGGCCGGGCTGGCCGGGGCGAGCCCGCGCCGGGTCTGGGTCGGGCCGTGGTGGATGGAGGGCGACCCCGACCGGGTGCTGCGCATCGGCGCCGCCGACGGCCCGTGGGGGCTCGCCCTGGCGCTGCGGCCGCTGCGGCCGCGGGTGCTCCACGGCCGGGCGGGCTACAGCCGCAAGGGGCCGGGGGCCGGGCAGGCGAGCATCTACTACGGCTACACGCGGCTCGCCGCCGAGGGGCGCGTGCGCACCCCGGCGGGGGCGCGGACGGTGCGCGGCACGGCGTGGATGGACCGGGAGTGGGGCTCCGGTGCCCTCGGCCCCGGGCAGGCCGGCTGGGACTGGTTCGCGCTCCAGCTCGAGGGCGAGGGGGAGCTCATGTACTACCGGCTGCGCCGGCGCGACGGGGGCACGGACCCGGCGAGCGCCGGGACCCGCGTCGGGCCCGATGGGCGGGTGCGGCCCCTCGCGGCGCAGGACGTGCGGCTGCGCGTCCGCGGCACCTGGCGCAGCCCCCGCACGGGGGTGCGCTACCCTTCGGGATGGACGCTGGCCCTGCCCGCGGAGGGGCTGGAGCTCGTGCTCGAGCCGCTCCTCGCCGATCAGGAGCTGGATCTCTCGGTGCGCTACTGGGAGGGGGCGGTGACGGTGACGGGGCGGCGGGGGGGGCGGCCGCTGCGGGGTCGCGGCTACGTGGAGCTCGTGGGCTACGGCGAGGAGGGGGGATGAGCGCGGATCTGCTGGACGAGGCCCTGGCGCGGCTTGCGGCGGCCATCGAGCGCGCGCGGGCGGCCGGGATGGTGCAGCCGGAGGCGATGGCGCTGGCGACCGCCGACGCCGAGGGCCGGCCCTCGGTGCGGGTGGTGCTGGCCAAGGGCGTGGGGCGCGACGGGATCCGCTTCTTCACCAACCTCGGCAGCCCCAAGGCGCGTCACCTCGCGGCGCGCCCGTGGGCGGAGGCCTGTTTCTACTGGGATCCGCTATGGGAGCAGGCGCGCGTGGCCGGGCGCGTGGAGCGGGTGTCCGAGGCCGAGGCGGATGCCTACTGGGCGAGCCGCCCGCGGGCGCGGCAGCTCGGCGCCTGGGCCTCGCGCCAGTCCGAGCCGCTGCCGGACCGCGCCACGCTGGAGGCGCGCCTGGAGGCGATGGCGGCGCGCTTCGGCGAGGGGCCGGTGCCGCGGCCGCCCTTCTGGTCGGGCCTGCGCATCGTGCCCGAGCGGATCGAGTTCTGGCGCGGCGACCCGGCCCGGCTCAACGAGCGCGAGTGCTATCGCCTCGAGGGCGGAGGCTGGCGGCGGCTGCTCCTCTACCCGTGAAGGTGCCGAGCCACGTCGTCGGCTTCGACGACGCCCCCTTCCCGCGCCGGGGCGCCGCGGCGGTGCCGGTGGTGGGCGTGCTCTACAGCGGCCGCCGCCTGGTGGGCGTGGTGCGCGGCGACGTCGCGCGCGACGGCGACGATGCCACCGAGGTCCTGGCGCGCCTCGTGGGCGGGCGCTTCCGCGGCCACCTGCAGGCGGTGCTGCTGCAGGGGATCGCCTTCGCCGGCTTCAACGTGGTGGACCTCCCGGAGCTGGCCCGGGCGACGGGCCTGGCGGTGCTGGCGGTGGCGCGGCGGGCGCCGGATCTGGGCCGCATCCGGGCCGCGCTGGCGGCGGTCCCGGGGGGCGAGGACAAGTGGGCGCGGATCGTGCGCGCCGGGCCCATGGAGCCCCTCGCCGGGGTCCACGTCCAGCGCGCGGGGATCGGCCGCCACGAGGCTGAGGCGCTGGTGCGCGCTCTGCAGCTCGAGGGGCGCGTGCCCGAGCCGCTGCGGGTGGCGCACCTCGTCGCCGGCGGCGTCTTCCGCGGCGCGAGCCGCGGCCGCGCCTGAGCCTCAGCCGGGCGCCTCGGGCAGGACCAGGATCGCGTCCATCTCCACCGCCGCCCCCATGGGCAGCGCGGCCACCCCCACCGCGGCGCGCGCGGGGTAGGGGGGTTCGAAGTACTGGGCCATGATCTCGTTGACCACCGGGAAGTGGCCGAGGTCGGGCAGGTAGACCGTGAGCTTGACGATGTCGGCGAGGTCGCCGCCGGCGGCGCGGGCGACCGCGCGCAGGTTCTCGAAGACGCGGCGCACCTGGGCCTCGATGCCGTCGTCGACGAGCTGCATGGTGGCCGGGTCCAGCGGGATCTGCCCCGACAGATAGACGGTGGCGCCGGCGCGCACCGCCTGCGAGTAGGTCCCGATGGCCTTCGGCGCGTGCTCGGTGTGGATGGCCTCTCGCTTCACGGGCTGCTCCTCCCTCGGGGTGCCTCAGCCGCGGCGCAGCCGCGCAAGGCGCAGCACCTGGCGGATGCGGCGCAGGCGGCGCATCACCGCCGCCACGTGGACGCGGTCGCGCACGGCGATGGTCAGGTCGATGGCGCTGTGGCGGCCGTCGCGCTCGTGCACGGCGGCGTCCTCGATGTTGCAGCCGCACTCGGCGATGGCGGCGGCGATGGTGGCGAGCACGCCGCGCTGGTTGACGGCGTCGATGCGGATCGCCACCGGGAACTCCCCCTCCACCCGCTCGGCCCAGTCCACCTCCAGCCACTCGCCGACGCGCCCGCTCCGCAGGTTGCGACAGGACTGGGCGTGGATCACGAGGCCGCGGCCGGCGCTGAGGAAGCCGACGATGGGGTCGCCCGGGATGGGGTGGCAGCAGCGGGCGTAGGTGACCACCATGCCCTCGGCGCCGGTGATGGCAAGGGGGCCGGTGCGGCCCGCCGCCCGCTCGCCCTCCTCGCCGCCGGCGGCGAGACGCCGCGCCACCAGCTCGGGGCTGCGCCGTCCGAGGCCGATCTCGGCCAGGAGGTCGTCCATGGCGGCGAGCCCGTACTCGGCCAGGACCTCGTCCCGGCGCCGCGGCGGCACGTCCTCGACGTCGCCCGCGCCCTGCCCGGCCAGGGCCTGGTCGAGGAGCTGGCGGCCGAGGCGGATGGCGTCGTCGCGCTCGAGCCGCTTGAGGTAGTTGCGGATGTTGGCGCGCGCCTTGCCGGTGGCGACGAAGGACAGCCAGGCCGGGTTGGGCCGGGCCGTGGGGGCGGTGAGGATCTCCACCGTCTGCCCCGTCTGCAGCGGCGTGCGCAGCGGCACCAGACGCCGGTCCACCTTGGCCGCCACGCAGTGGTTGCCGACGTCGGTGTGCACCGCGTAGGCGAAGTCCACCGGGGTCGCGCCGCGGGGCAGGCGCTTGATCTCGCCGTTGGGGGTGAAGACGTAGATCTCGTCCGGGAAGAGGTCGATCTTGACGTGCTCGAGGAACTCCACCGAGTTGCCGGCGCTCTTCTGCATCTCCAGCAGGTTGCGCAGCCACTCGGCGGCGCGGGCCTGGGGGCCGGGGGCGCCGCTCTCGCCGCTCTTGTAGAGCCAGTGGGCGGCGATGCCGGACTCGGCCACGCGGTCCATCTCCCAGGTGCGGATCTGCACCTCGATGGGCACGCCCCAGGGGCCGAACAGGGTCGTGTGCAGGGACTGGTAGCCGTTGGCCTTGGGGATCGCGATGTAGTCCTTGAAGCGGCCGGGGACGGGCTTGTAGAGGTTGTGCACCGCACCGAGGACGCGGTAGCAGGTGTCGACGCTGTCGACGATGATGCGCACCGCGTAGACGTCCATCACCTCGCCGAGGGAGACCCCCTTGCGGCGCATCTTGAGGTAGATCCCGTAGAGGTGCTTCTCGCGCCCGATGACGCGTCCGCCCAGACCCTCGTCGGCGAGCCGCCGCCGGATCGCCTCGGTGATCTTGCCCATGATCTCCTTGCGGTTGCCGCGCGCCCGCACCACCGCCTCGCGCAGGACGCGATGGCGCATGGGGTAGAGGGCGGCGAAGCCGAGGTCCTCCAGCTCGAGGCGCAGCGAGTTCATCCCCAGGCGGTTGGCGATGGGGGCGTAGATCTCGAGGGTCTCGCGGGCGATGCGCCGCCGCTTCTCCGGCGGCAGCGGGGCGAGGGTGCGCATGTTGTGGAGGCGGTCGGCGAGCTTGATGAGGATCACGCGGATGTCGCGCCCCATGGCCAGGATCATCTTGCGGAAGCTCTCCGCCTGGGCCTCGGCCTGGGTGCCCACCTTGAGCTGGGTGAGCTTGGTGACCCCGTCGACGAGCTCGGCCACCTCCTCGGAGAACTCCTGTGCCAGCGTCTCCTTGCTGACCGCGGTGTCCTCGAGGACGTCGTGGAGCAGCGCCGCCATGATGCTCTCGGCGTCCATGCGCATCTCGGCGACGATGCGGGCGACCTCGAGGGGGTGCAGGATGTAGGGCTCGCCGCTCATGCGGCGCTGGCCCGCGTGGGCGCGGCTTGCGAACTCGTAGGCGCGGTAGACGGCGGCGACCTGCTCCGGCTCGAGGTAGGCCTCGAGCATGGCGCCGAGGTCGCCGATGCGGAAGACCGCCCAGCTGGATTCGGAGACGTTCAAGGGGCGCGGGACCGGTGGCGCATACCGCACCGATCATACACCCCGGCCGCCGCGGCGGTCACCGGCGCCGCGGCGGCCCGCGTTCAGGAGAGCTCCTGGCGGGCCTCCTCGTCGGAGAGGATGGACTCCTGGGCGTGCTCGCGGGCGTCCACCTCGTCGAGGATGGAGCGATCGACGAGGCCGGCGGCGATCTCGCGCAGGGCCACCACCGTGGGCTTGTCGTTGTCCCACGGCACCCGCGGCTCCTCGCCCATGGCGAGCTGGCGCGCCCGCTTGGCCGCCATCAGCACGAGCTCGAAGCGGTTGTCGATTCTCTCGAGGCAGTCCTCGACGGTGATGCGCGCCATGACGGGTTCCTGCCCTCAGCTATCCCGTGGAAGGGCGGCGATTCTAGCACGCGGAGGCACCGCCGGTCACGAGACCGGCGAGCAGGCCCGCGAGGGCGCGGCGCTGGCGCGCCGTGCGCAGGCGGTGGCAGCGCACGATCGCGGAGAGGTCGTCGAGGGCCTGCGCGAAGGCGTCGTTGACCACCAGATAGTCGTACTCGGCGTAGTGGGAGAGCTCGGCCTCGGCCGCCGCCATGCGCCGCGCGATGACCTCCTCGCTGTCCTGGCCGCGCCCGCGCAGGCGCCGCTCCAGCTCCTCGCGGCTCGGCGGCAGGATGAACACGCCCACCGCCGCGGGCATCGCCGCGCGCACCTGCCGCGCCCCCTGCCAGTCGATCTCCAGGAGCACGTCCCGCCCCGCGCGCAGTTCCCGCTCCACGGTCTCGCGCGCGGTGCCGTAGCGGTTGCCGAAGACCTCGGCGTGCTCGAGGAAGGCGCCCGCCTCCACCATGCGCAGGAAGGCGGCCTCGTCCACGAAGTGGTAGTGCACCCCGTCGACCTCGCCCGGCCGCGGCGGGCGGGTGGTGTGGGAGACGGAGAGGACCAGCCCCTCGGTGCGCTCCACCAGCGCACGCACGAGGCTGGTCTTGCCCGCGCCCGAGGGGGCGCTGACCACGAAGAGGGTGCCGGCGGCGCTCATTCGGGCTCCTTCGCTGCGGCTACTCGATGTTCTGGATCTGCTCGCGCACCTGCTCGATGAGTACCTTGAGCTCGACGGCGATGCGCGTCACCTCGGTGTCGGCGGACTTGGCGGCCAGGGTGTTGGCCTCGCGGTTGAGCTCCTGGGCGAGGAAGTCGAGGCGCCGTCCCGCCGGCGAGCCCTCGGCGAGGACCCGCTCCACCTCGGCCACGTGGGCGGCGAGGCGGTCGAGCTCCTCGCTCACGTCCATCTTCTGGGCCAGCATCACCAGCTCCTGCTCGAGCCGCTGCGGATCGAGCTCCACCGCGAGCTCGGCCGCGCGCCGCCGGAGCCGCTCGCGCTGGGCCTCGAGCGCCCTGGGCTGCAGCTCGGCGGCCTCGTGCGCAAGCTCCGCCATCCGGCGGCAGCGCTCGCGCACCAGCTCGGCGAGCCGCGCCCCCTCGCGCTCGCGCGTGGCCACGAGGTCGGCGAGCGCCTCGTCGAGCAGCTTCAGGGCCGCCTCCTGCACCGGGCCGAGGTCCGGGCAGCCGGCCTCGAGGACGCCGGGCCAGCGCAGCAGTTCCAGCGGCGAGACCGGAGCGGGCTCGTCGAGCAGCGCCGCGGCGGCGCGCAGCTCCCGCACGAGCGCCTCGGCCAGGGGGCGGTTGAGGGCCAGGGTGGGGGCGGTGGCGCACTCCGGCTGGTAGCGCAGGGAGACCTCCACCTTGCCGCGCCGCAGCTCGCGCTCCACCGCCCGGCGCACCCGCGGCTCCAGGCCGCGGAAGTCCTCGGGCAGGCGCAGCGCGATGTCCAGGAAGCGGTGGTTGACGGTGCGCAGCTCCCAGCAGAGGCTGCCCCATGAGGCCTGGTGGGCGCGGCGGGCGAAGGCGGTCATGCTGCGGATCATGGGTCCGCTCCCCGGGGTGGATATAATCGCGCCATTCTAACGGAGCGACGCGGAGGAGCGAGCCATGCGACCCAGCGGCAGGGCCGCCGACGAGCTGCGCCCGGTGCGGATCACGCGCGGCTACACCAAGCACGCCGAGGGCTCGGTGCTGATCGAGTTCGGCGACACGCGCGTGCTGTGCACGGCGAGCGTCGAGGATCGGGTGCCGGGGTTCCTGCGCGGCACCGGCTCGGGCTGGGTCACCGCCGAGTACGGGATGCTGCCGCGGGCGACGGGCGAGCGCACCGCCCGCGAGGCCGCACGCGGCCGCCAGGGGGGGCGGACCCTGGAGATCCAGCGCCTGATCGGGCGCTCGCTGCGGGCGGTGGTGGACCTCGACGCCCTCGGCGAGCGCACCATCACCCTCGACTGCGATGTCCTCCAGGCCGACGGAGGCACCCGCACCGCCTCCATCACCGGCGCCTACGTGGCCCTCGCCGACGCCGTCGCGCGGCTGCTCGAGACGGGCCAGCTCGAGGCCTCGCCGCTGCGCGGCCAGGTGGCCTCGGTCTCGGTGGGCATCGTCGGCGGCGCGCCGGTGCTGGACCTCGACTACGCCGAGGACTCGGCGGCGGAGACCGACATGAACGTGGTCATGGACGAGCAGGGCCGCTTCGTGGAGGTCCAGGGCACCGCCGAGGGCCACCCCTTCAGCCGCGCCGAGCTGGACGCCATGCTCGATCTCGCCGCGCGCGGCATCGACCGGCTCCTGGCCCTGCAGCGGGAGGCGCTGGCGGGGCCGCGCCCGTGACCCGCGTCGTCCTCGCCACCGGCAACCGCGGCAAGGTGCGCGAGCTGGCCCCGGCGCTGGCCGAGCTCGGCATCGAGCTCGTGGGCCAGGGCGAGCTCGGCATCGGGGCCGCCGCGGAGACGGCGCCGACCTTCGTCGAGAACGCCCTCCTCAAGGCGCGGCACGCGGCGCAGGCGGCGGGGCTGCCCGCCCTCGCCGACGACTCCGGCCTCCTCGTGGACGCCCTCGGGGGCGCCCCCGGGATCCACTCGGCGCGCTACGCCGGCCCCGACGCCGACGACGAGGCCAACAACCGCCGCCTGCTGGAGGCCCTGGCGGGGGTGCCGTGGGCGCGGCGCACGGCGCGCTTCCACTGCGTGCTGGTGTACCTGCGCCATGCGGCCGATCCCACCCCCGTCATCGCCGAGGGCTCCTGGGCGGGCCGCATCGCCGAGGCCCCGCGGGGGGCGAACGGCTTCGGCTACGATCCGCTGTTCTGGCTCGACGAGCGCGGCTGCACCTCGGCCGAGCTCGCGCCCGAGGAGAAGGACCGCGTCAGCCACCGGGGCCAGGCCCTGGCGCGGCTGGTGGAGCGGCTCCGCGCCCTCGCCTGAACGGGGTGGACGTCCCGCTCACCCTCTACGTCCACCTGCCGTGGTGCGAGCGCAAGTGCCCGTACTGCGACTTCAACTCCCATCCCGCGCCGGGGCCCCTGCCCGAGCGCGAGCTGCTCGCGGCGCTGCGGCGGGACCTCGCCGAGGAGGCGGCGCGCGGCCCGTGCCGCCCCGTGCACGCGGTCTATTTCGGCGGCGGCACCCCGAGCCTGCTCTCGCCGGCGTTCTACCGCGGGCTGCTGGAGGCCGTGCGGGGGCGGCTGCGGCTCGCCCCTGGGGTCGAGATCACCATCGAGGCCAACCCGGGCACGGTGGACCGCGGCTGGCTGCGGGCGATGCGCCGGCTCGGCGTGAACCGCCTCTCGCTGGGGGTGCAGAGCCTGGACGATGCGATGCTGCGGGCGCTCGGACGCATCCACGACGCCGCCGCGGCGCGGGCGGCGGTGCGCGAGGCCCGCGCCGCAGGCTTCGACAACCTCAACATCGATCTCATGTACGGGCTTCCGGGCCAGGACCGGGAGGCGGCGGAGGCCGACCTCGAGGCGGCGCTCGCCCTCGCCCCCGACCACGTCTCCTACTACCAGCTCACCCTCGAGCCCGGCACCGCCTTCCACCGCCGGCCGCCGCCGCTGCCCGGCGACGACGCGCTCTGGGCCATGCAGCTCGCCGGCGAGCGGCGGCTGCGGCGGGCGGGGCTGGTGCGCTACGAGGTCTCGGCCTACGCCCGCCCCGGCCGGCGCTGCCGCCACAATCTCAACTACTGGCGCTTCGGCGACTATCTGGGGGTGGGTCCGGGGGCCCACGGCAAGCGCACGGCGGCGGACGGGACCGTGCTGCGGCGGGCCAAGCCCCGCGCCCCGGCGGCCTATCTCGCCGGCGCGCCGGTGCGGGAGGAGGCGGTGGCGGGGCCGATGCTGGCGCTGGAGTTCGCCCTGAACGCCCTGCGCCTGCCCGGCGGCTTCGAGCGCGACCTGTGGCGGCGGCGCACGGGACGACCCTGGGCGGAGCTCGGGCGGCGGCTGGCCCGCCCCGCGGCGCTGGGGCTGGTGCGCCTCGGCCCCCGGGTGCGGCCGACCCGCCGGGGCCTTCGGCACCTCGACGGTCTGCTAGCCTTGATGGTGGAGACGGTCCCCGGGGAGGCGCGCGATGCGGCCCTATCGGCCGATCCCCTGTGAGGTCTACGGCAGGCTCGAGCTCGCGATCATGCACGGCGAGCGGCTGCGCCTCGTGTGGTGCGGGCGCGGCGGGGGGCTGCGGGTGGAGCGGTGGCGGCCGCTGGACCTGCGCACCCGCGCCCACGCCGAGTACCTGATCGGGGTCGGTCCCGGCGGCGTGCGCCGGGTGCTGCGCCTCGACCGCCTGCGCGCCTTCCGCACCGCCTGAGGGCGGCTCAGGGGCCGAGCGGCCGGCCCCAGAGGTCGTGGTCGCCGCTGCGCTCCACCTCCACCTCCACCAGGTCCCCCGGCCGCAGGCCGGCGGCGTCGCGCACGTGCACGCAGCCGTCCACCTCGGGGGCGTCGGCCGGGCCGCGGCCGAGGGCGACGTCGCCCTCCACGGCGTCGACGAGGACCGGGATGCGGCGCCCCACCCAGCGGCGCAGCCGCCGCCGGCTGATCGCCTGCTGCAGGGTCATGAGGCGGGCGAGCCGCTCCTGCTTGACCTCCTCGGGGACCGCCCCCGGGAGCGCATTGGCGGCGGCGCCGGCCACGGCCGAGTAGGTGAAGCAGCCGACACGGTCCAGCTCGGCGGCCTCGAGGAAGTCCAGCAGCCGGCGGAAGTCGTCCTCGGTCTCGCCCGGGAAGCCGACGATGAAGGTGCTGCGCACGGTGAGGTCCGGGCACAGGGCGCGCCAGCGGGCGAGGCGGGCGAGCACGTCGGCGCTGCGTGCAGGCCGCCGCATGCGCCGCAGCACCGCGGGGCTTGCGTGCTGCAGCGGCATGTCGAGGTAGGGGAGGATGCGGCCCTCCGCCATGAGCGGCACCAGCCGCTCCAGGGCGCGGTAGGGATAGAGGTAGTGCAGGCGCACCCACACGCCGAGCTCGCCCAGCGCGGCGGCGAGAGCGGCGATGCCGGGCCATGCCCGCCCCCGCGGCGGCAGGTCGCGCCCGTAGGCGGCGGTGTCCTGGGCGATGACCACCAGCTCGCGGGCGCCGGCGGCGACGCGGGCCTCGGCCTCGGCGAGGACGTCCTCGGGCGGGCGGCTCGCGAGCGGGCCGCGAAGCTGCGGGATGATGCAGAAGGTGCAGCGGTGGTCGCAGCCCTCCGCGATCTTGAGGTAGGCGTAGTGGGGCGGGGTCAGGCGCACGATGGGGGTCGCCGCGCCGGGGCGGGGGCCGGGGGCGGGCAGCACCCGCGTCACCGCCGAGACCACCTCGTCGAAGGCCGCGGGACCGGTGACGGCGACGAGGCCGGGGAAGCGCTCGCGCAGGCGCTCGGCGCGCCCGCCGAGGCAGCCCGTCACCACCACCCGGCCGTTCTCGCGCATGGCCTCGGCGATCGCGTCCAGCGACTCGGCCTCGGCGGCCTCGATGAAGCCGCAGGTGTTGACGACCACGAGGTCGGCCGAGGCGTAGTCTGGCGCCGTGTCGTAGCCGGCGGCGCGGAGGCGGCCGAGGAGCCGCTCCGAGTCCACCAGCGCCTTGGCGCAGCCGAGGCTGACGAGGCCGATGCGGGGCCTGCGCTGCATGGGATCCGCCCTCCGGGGTGGGTGCGCCCCAGTACCACAGACGGGCGCCGACGGCAAGGGTTTTCTGCGGTTATGCACAGGGCGGCGGTGGGCCTGCCCGCGCCTCCAGGGGACGGGCCCGCTCCCGGGTCGCGCCCGACCTCAATCCGTAACGGCTTGATTGTTCAAGCGTTCCTGCGCAGGTCAAAAATTGACCGGCGCGTTCGCGGCGGCGCCGGGACGCCGCTTGCAACCGTTGTCTCGATCGACATCCACAGAGTTTTCCACAGGCTCTGTGGAAAAGGGACAAATCCCGCGGCTCTGCGTGGGATTGGCGGCCGCTCCTGAGGCGCGGTCTCGTGAAGGCGCGCCAAGTCCCCGGGGCGCCGTGCGCTCCGCCGATCGTCTTGCCAACCCGGCGGAACGCGCGTACCATCTCGCGCCTTTCCCCCGCCTGCCGGAAGGGACGAGGACTGAAGGCCATGAAACCGGACATCCACCCGCGCTACGAAGAGATCACGGTCACCTGCAGCTGCGGCAACAGCTTCAAGACCCGCTCCACCGCGGGCCGCGACCTCCACGTCGAGGTCTGCTCGCAGTGCCATCCCTTCTTCACGGGCCAGCAGAAGATCGTCGACACCGCGGGCCGGGTCGAGAAGTTCCGCCGCAAGTACGGCCTCGACTAGCCTGCCGCCGTGGCGTGGCCGGCCCGGATCGAGACGAGGGCGCCCCGCTGGGGCGCCCTCGTCCTTTTGGGCCTGGCCCTCGCGCTCGCCGGGCCCGCGCGCGCCGGCTGCCTCGCCGGGGCCGCCGACGAGGTGGTGCGGGTGCGCCACGTCATCGACGGCGACACGCTGGTGCTGGCGGGCGGCCGCCACCTGCGCCTGATCGGCATCGACACCCCGGAGCTCGGCCGCGACGGCCGTCCGGACGAGCCCCTGGCGCGCGAGGCGAGAGGCCGCCTCGAGGCCCTCGTGGCCGGGGCGCAGGGGCGGCTGCGCCTGCGCTACGACGCCGAGCGCGCGGACGGCTACGGGCGGCTGCTCGCCCATGCCCTGCTCCCGGACGGGCGCACGGTGGAGGAGGTGCTGCTGCGGGAGGGGCTCGCCGTCTCGCTGGTGGTGCCCCCCAACGTCGCCGGGCTGGCCTGCTACCGCCGTGCCGAGGCCGAGGCGCGCAGCGCCCGGCGCGGACTGTGGGCGCTAGCGCGCTACCAGCGGCAGGATGCGGCGCGGGCCCGCCTTGAGGAGGCCGGGCGCTTCGTCTGGCTGGAGGGCGAGGTGGCGGCGGTGCGGCGGACGCGGCGCTCGGTCTGGCTCGAGCTTCGCGGCGGTGTCGCCGTGCGCGTCGCGCGCGAGGACTGGGCCTGGTTCGAGGGCATCGACTGGCAGCGGCTTCGGGGGCGGCGCGTCGGCGTGCGCGGCATCCCCTACCGCGGCGGCGGGGCGTGGCGCATCCGTCTGCGCCACCCCGTGGACCTCGAGATCGGCGGGGGTTCATAGCGAAACATAATCGCCGCATACGGAAGAATTATCTGTATAATGCCGCCGTTTTCCGGCCGGCGCCCCCCGCCGCGGGCGGCCGCCGGCCCCCGATCGACGCCGCGGCGGGGTGCGGCCGCCCGTCGCCGGGCCATGGCGCGGAACCAGCGAGGAGGACCGAGGCATGTCCAACGACACCGTGACCCTCATCGACAACCGCACCGGCAAGCGGGCGGACCTGCCGATCCTCGACCCGACCCTGGGGCCCTCGACGGTGGCCATCGGCGGACTCCCCAAGGCGCTCGGCTACTTCACCTTCGACCCCGGGTTCGTGGCGACGGCGAGCTGCCGCAGCGCCATCACCTACATCGACGGCGAGGAGGGCGTGCTCCTCTACCGCGGCTATCCCATCGAGCAGCTCGCCGAGCAGAGCACCTTCCTGGAGGTGGCCTACCTGCTCCTCTACGGCGAGCTGCCCACGGCCGAGGAGCTGGCCGCCTTCGAGCGCTCCATCACCAACCACACCATGATCAACGAGTCGTTGAAGAGCTTCTTCAACGGCTTCCACTACGACGCCCATCCGATGGCGATGATGTGCGGCGTCGTGGGCTCGCTCTCGGCCTTCTACTACAACCACACCGACATCAACGACCCGGCCGACCGTGACCTCGCCGCCCACCGCCTCATCGCCAAGATGCCCACCATCGCCGCGGCCTGCTACAAGCACGGCAAGGGCGAGCCCTTCGTCTACCCCGACAACCGCCTGAGCTACACGGGCAACTTCCTCAGGATGATGTTCGCCATCCCCTCGGAGCCCTACGAGGTGGATCCCGTCGCCGAGCGGGCGCTCGACGTCCTCTTCATCCTCCACGCCGACCACGAGCAGAACGCCTCCACCTCCACCGTGCGCCTGGCTGGCAGCACCGGGGCGCATCCCTACGCCAGCGTCGCCGCCGGCATCGCCGCGCTGTGGGGGCCGGCCCACGGCGGCGCCAACGAGGCGGTGCTGCGCATGCTCGAGGAGATCGGCCATCCGGACAACATCCCGAAGTACATCGCCAAGGCCAAGGACAAGGACGATCCCTTCCGCCTCATGGGGTTCGGCCACCGCGTCTACAAGAACTACGACCCCCGCGCCAAGATCATCCGCCGCCACTGCTACGAGGTGCTCGAGAAGCTGGGCAAGCGCAACGAGGCGCTGCTCGACCTCGCCATGCGCCTCGAGGAGGTGGCCCTCAGCGACGAGTACTTCATCGAGCGCAAGCTCTATCCCAACGTCGACTTCTACACCGGGATCATCTACAAGGCGCTCGGCATCCCCACCAACATGTTCACGGTCATGTTCGCCATCGCCCGCACCGTCGGCTGGGTCGCCCACTGGCTGGAGATGGTGTCGGATCCGGAGCTGCGCATCGGCCGTCCGCGCCAGCTCTACACGGGGCCGGCGCGGCGCGACTACGTGGCGCTGGATCAGCGGGGCTGATCGGCGGCCGCCGCCGCCAGCAGGTCCAGCACCGCGCGCAGGGAGGCGCGCGCCATGGGCCGTCCGTCGACGGGGCTGACCGGCGCCTGGCGCAGGGCCCGCAGGGGCAGCACCACGAGCTCCACGGGCGCCGCCTCACGGTGGATGCGGAACAGCGGATAGGGCTCGGGCGCGGCGCCGGCGCGCGGGCGCAGGCGTCGCTCGTCCTCCTCGTAGCGGATGCCGCGGTCCAGGAGGAAGAAGGCCACCTCCTCGGGCGGCTCGCTGAAGAGGTGCAGCTCCACCACCGCGTGGGCGCCGGTCGCCCCGGCGAGCACCGGCCCCACCAGGCGCGGCTCGAACGGCGCGAGCAGGCGCATGGTGTCGGCCGCGAGCGCCAGCAGCGCCTGCCGCTCGGCCGCCGCCTCGACGGCGAAGAGCCGCTGGTAGGCGAGCAACGCCTCGGCCACCTCCTGGTTGGTGGGCAGGTGGCGCGGGCGGCTCGCGCCGAGCCGCGCCGCGGCCTTGCGCTTGGCCGCCCCGTAGTCGCGCACGCCCTCCTCGGCCATGATCCGGGCCGCGGCCTCGGCGATGCGAAGGCGCATGCGTTCCTCGCCCGCCATGGTCTCAGAAGAGCTGCTCCGGCGGCGGGGGCGGCGCCGGCGCGGCGCCCCCGCCGCCCGCGGCCGCCGGGGCCGCCGTCTCCGCCGGCGGCGGTACGTGGCCGGGTCGGAAGACCTCGAAGACGGCGTCCGGGTCGCCGGCACGCGCGAGCCGCCCCGTGCGGCGGTCGATGCGCGCCATGACCAGCCCCGCCGGCGGCGCCGGCACGGTCTCGGGGACGCCCCGCAGCGCCTCGCGCATGAAGGCGATCCACATCGGCAGCGCCGCCCGCGCGCCGGTCTCGCCCTCGCCGAGCGGACGCATGTCGTCGTAGCCCACCCACGCCACCGCCACCAGGGCGGGGCTGAAGCCCGCGAACCAGGCGTCACGCTGGTCGTTGGTGGTGCCGGTCTTGCCCGCGAGGTCGGTGCGGCCGAGGACGCGGGCCGCGCGGCCCGTGCCGCGGCGGACGACGTCGCGCAGCATGCTGGTGATGATGTAGGCGTTGTCCTCCGGGAGGACCCGCGGCGCGACCTCGTCCCCGCCGGGGTCCGATGTCCCCTCGGCGGGGGGCGGGCAGGCGGCGCAGACCCGTCGCGGGCGGGTCTCGAACAGGACCTCGCCCTCCGGGCCCTCGATGCGCTCGATCCAGTAGGGCTCGACGCGGAAGCCGCCGTTGGCGAAGACGGCGTAGGCGCGGGCGAGCTCCAGGGGGCTCACCGCCCCGCTGCCGAGGGCCAGGGAGAGGTTCCTCGGCAGCTGCTCGGGGTCGAACCCGAAGCGGGCGGCGTGGCGGATCGCGGCGTCGATCCCCACCGCCTGCAGGACGCGGATCGAGACCAGGTTGCGCGAGTGCACGAGGGCCTCGCGCAGGCGGGTCGGGCCGAAGATGCGCCCGCTATAGTTCTCCGGGCGCCAGGCGGCGCCGAGGGCGGGATCCTCCACCACCACGGGGGCGTCGTTGAAGATGCTGGCCGCGGTGTAGCCCGCCGCCAGCGCCGCGGAGTAGATGAAGGGCTTGAAGCTGGAGCCGGGCTGGCGCCGGGCCTGGAGGGCGCGGTTGAACTTGCTGCGGGCGAAGTCGAAGCCGCCGACGAGGGCGCGCACGGCGCCGTCGGCGGGATCGAGGGCGACGAGCGCCCCCTCCACCTCCGGGACCTGGGCGAGCTCCAGGCCGCCGTCGGCGCGCTCGCGCACCCGCACCAGGTCGCCCGGGGCGAGGACGTCGGCGGCGCTGCGGGGTGCGGGCCCGAGGCCGCCGTCGGCGGTGCGGGGACGGGCCCAGGCCAGGGCGTCCCAGTCGAGGGCGGCCTCGACGCCGTCGCCGAGGTAGACCGTGGCCCCGCGCTCGGCCACCGCGGTCACCACCGCAGGGTGCAGGTCGCCGATGCGGCCGGCCTCGCGCAGCCGGGCATCGAGGGCCTCGCGCCCGGGGGGCGGCGACCAGGGGATGCGCGCCTCCGGACCGCGGTAGCCGTGGCGGCGCTCGAAGGCCGCGAGGGCCTCGCGCAGGGCGGCCACGGCGGCGCGCTGCCGCGCCGCCTCCAGGGTGGTGTAGACGCGCAGGCCCGCGGTGTAGGCGGTCTCCTCGCCGTAGCGGGCGACCACCTCCTCGCGCACCGCCTCGGCGAGATGGATCGCCTCCACCTCGGGCTGCACGCCGTGCAGGCGCGCGTGCACGGGGGCGTCGAGGGCCCGCCGGTAGGCGGCCTCGCCGATGAAGCCGAGCTCGCGCATGCGGCCGAGGACGTAGTTGCGGCGCACGCGCGCCCGCTCGGGGGCGGCCACGGGGTTGTCCCGCGAGGGCGCCTTGGGCAGCCCCGCGATCATCGCCACCTCGTCGAGCGTGAGCTCGTCCACCCGCTTGCCGTAGTAGATCTGGGCCGCGGCGGCGACGCCGTAGGCGCGGTTGCCGAGGTAGATCTTGTTGAGATAGAGCTCGAGGATCTGCTCCTTGGTGAGCTCGCGCTCGATCTTGAGGGCGAGCAGGATCTCGTTGAGCTTGCGCAGGAAGGTCTTCTCGCTGCTGAGGAAGAAGTTGCGCGCCACCTGCATGGTGATGGTGCTGCCGCCCTGGCGCTTCTCGCCCGTGCGCAGGAGCGCCCAGGCCGCGCGCAGCAGCCCTTGGTAGTCGACGCCGGGGTGCTCGAAGAAGCGGTCGTCCTCGGCGGCGATGAAGGCCTGCACCACCACCTCGGGGATGTCGGCATAGCGCAGGGGCGTGCGCCGCTTCTCGCCGTACTCGGCGACGAGGGCCCCGTCGCGGGTATAGATCCGCAGCGGCACCTGCAGGCGGACGTCGCGAAGCTGCTCCACCGCGGGCAGCCGCGGCGCCAGGTAGAGGTAGAGGCCCGCGGCGGCGAGGACGCCCGTGAGCAGCGTCGCGGCCGCCAGGGCCAGAAGGCGGGCGAGGATGCGCATGAATGGGGTTGTCGTCTAGACTGCCGGAGGGCCGTGGAACCGGCGCGCAGTATACCCGGATTCTCGAAGGCGGTCGCAGTTCCGGTTCCGCGCTTGTGCTTTCCTGCTATATAGTTGGCTTCAAGGATTAAAGTAACAACACAGGTGGTCGACTGAGACCACCGGGGGCACGAAAAGGGGGATCCGTGCTCGGGCTCTTCCGCAGAGAGGCGCCGGCCCTGGTGGGGCTGGACATCAGCTCCACGGCGGTGAAGCTCCTCGAGCTGGGCCGAAGCGGCAGCCGCTACCGGGTCGAGGCCTATGCGGTGGAGCCGCTGCCGCCCAACTCGGTGGTGGAGAAGGCGATCGCCGACATCGAGGCGGTGGGGACGGCGATCCGCAGGGCCGTGCAGCGCTCGGGGACGCGGGCACGCCATGCCGCGGTCGCGGTCGCGGGATCGGCCGTCATCACCAAGGTCATCACCATGCCGGCCTCGCTCAGCGAGAGCGAGCTCGAGACCCAGATCCAGCTCGAGGCCGACCAGTACATCCCCTATCCGCTCGAGGAGGTGAACCTCGACTTCGAGGTGCTCGGCCCGTCCGAGAAGTCGCCGGACCAGGTGGACGTGCTGCTGGCGGCCTCGCGGCGCGAGAACGTCGAGAGCCGGGTGGCGGCGGTGGAGCACGGGGGGCTGACCGCCAAGATCGTCGATGTCGAGGCCTTCGCCATCGAGAACGCCTTCCCGCTGGTGGCCGGGCAGGTGCCGGACTACGACGAGGAGCTGGCGGTGGCGGTGGTGGACATCGGCGCCACCATGACCACCCTCAACGTCATCCACCGCGGCAAGAGCATCTACACCCGCGAGCAGGTCTTCGGCGGCAAGCAGCTGACCGAGGAGATCATGCGCCGCTACGGGCTGAGCTACGAGGAGGCGGGGCTGGCCAAGAAGCAGGGCGGCCTGCCCGACAGCTACGTGCCGGAGGTCCTCGACCCCTTCCGCGAGTCCATGGCGCAGCAGGTCAGCCGCTCCCTCCAGTTCTTCTTCTCCTCGACCCAGTTCAACAGCGTCGCCCACATCATCCTCGCCGGCGGCAGCGCCGCGATCCCAGAGGTGGACGAGATCATCGAGGAGAAGACCGGGGTCCCCACCTCCATCGCCAACCCCTTCGCCGACATGGCGCTCGCGCCCCGGGTCAAGCCGCAGGCGCTGAGCAACGACGCCCCGGCGATGATGATCGCCTGCGGGCTGGCGCTGCGGAGATTCGACTGATGGCGCGGATCAACCTGCTGCCCTGGCGCGAGGAGCTGCGGCGCGAGCGGCAGCGGCGCTTCTACGTCACCCTGGGCGGCGCCACGGTGGCGGCGGCCCTCGCCGTGGTCTGGGTCCACCTCTACATCAACGGGCTCATCGAGGCGCAGCGCACCCGCAACCGCTTCCTCGAGCAGGAGATCGCGCGCGTCGACCGCCAGATCAAGGAGATCCGGGAGCTCGAGAAGACGCGCAAGCAGCTCCTCGCGCGCATGCGCATCATCCAGGAGCTGCAGCAGAGCCGGCCGCTGGCGGTGCGCCTCTTCGACGAGATCGCGCGCGCGGTGCCGGAGGGGGTGCAGCTCCTGCGCCTCGCCCAGCAGGGCGACACCCTCACCATCGAGGGGCTGGCCGAGTCCAACGCCCGCGTCTCCGCCCTGATGCGCAACCTCGAGGCCTCGCCGATCCTCGCCGACCCGCGCCTCGAGGTGATCCAGGCCACGCGCGGCGAGGAGAGCCGCGTGCGCCGCTTCACCCTGCGCGTGACGCAGGTGGGCGCGAAGGGCGCCGCCGCAGAGGAGGAGCAGGCTGGATGAGGATGGCGGATCTTTCCCAGCTGCGGAACCTCGACCTGCGCGACGTGGGCTCCTGGCCCGCCGCGGCGCGGGCGGTGGTGCTGCTGGCGTGGGTGGCGGCGGTGCTCTTCCTCGGCTACTGGTTCGATCACCGGAACCAGCTCGAGGGGCTGGCGCGGGAGCGGGCGCGCGAGGCCGAGCTCAAGCAGACCTTCGAGGCCAAGCAGCACAAGGCCGCCAACCTCGATCGCTACAAGGAGCAGCTCGCCCTCATGCGCCGCTCCTTCGGCGCCATGCTGCGCCAGCTTCCCGACCGCACCGAGGTGGCGGACCTGCTCGTCGACGTCACCCAGACCGGGATCAGCAGCGGCCT
Organism: Inmirania thermothiophila; assembly: GCF_003751635.1. Taxonomy (NCBI): domain Bacteria; kingdom Pseudomonadati; phylum Pseudomonadota; class Gammaproteobacteria; order Chromatiales; family Ectothiorhodospiraceae; genus Inmirania; species Inmirania thermothiophila. The sequence goes on along the minus strand of NZ_RJVI01000001.1, from coordinate 21,400 downwards.
CGAGTTCGAGCTCTTCCGCCCGGAGCAGGAGCAGCCGAAGGAGTTCTATGCTGAGCTGCCCATCCGGTTGCGGGTGGTGGGCCGCTATCATGAGCTGGGCCGCTTCGTCAGCGGCCTTGCGGCGCTGCCCCGCATCGTCACCATCCACGAGATCCGCATCGCGCCGGTCAGCGCCAACAGCGAGGAGCTGGTGATGGAGGCCACCGCCAAGACCTACCGCTACCTCGAAGAGGGGGAGCAGCGGTGAGCCGGCGGGTGGCGGGCGTGCTGGCGGCGGCCGCGGTGCTGGCGGCGGGCTGCGCGCCGCGCGCCGACGTGGCCGACCTCGAGCGCTACGTGGCCGAGGTCCGGGCGCGCCCGGGCGGGCGTATCGAGCCGCTGCCCGAGGTCCGGCCCTACGAGACCTTCGCCTATCGCCCGGAGGGCCTGCGCGATCCCTTCGAGCCCACGGTCTCGCGGCGCGAGCCGCCGGCGCAGGTCCAGGCCTCGGCGGGCGGCGGCCTGCAGCCGGACTTCAACCGGCCGCGGGAGCTGCTGGAGCAGTACCCGCTGGATGCCCTGCGCATGGTGGGGACGCTGGAGCAGGGCGGGCGCACCTGGGCCCTGGTGCGCGCCCCCGACGGCACCCTGCACCGGGTCACGGTGGGCAACCACCTGGGCCAGAACTTCGGCGAGATCGTCGAGGTGAGCGAGGAGCGGGTGCAGGTGCGGGAGATCGTGCCCGACGGGCTGGGCGGTTGGCAGGAGCGGATGGCCGCGCTGTCGTTGCTGACGGAGTGAGCGAGATGCCGATGGTTGCGAGTCGTGGCATGCGCGGATGGGGGTCGGGGCTGGCGGCGGCGCTACTGCTGCTGGGCGTCCTGACCGGGGTGCGGGCGGCGGCCGCGGCGGAGGCGGTCCTGGAGGACGTGCGCTTCGCGGCCCTGCCGGGCGATCGCGTCCAGCTCGCCCTGCAGTTCCGGGGCGAGGCGCCGGAGCCGGTGAGCTTCACCACGGAGAACCCCGCCCGCATCGTGCTGGACTTCCCGGACACGCGGCTCGGCATGGAGCGGCGCAGCCTGCCCGTGGGGGTGGGCCTGGTGCAGGCGGTGCACGCGGTGGAGGCGATGGGGCGGACGCGCGTGGTGGTCGACCTCGCCGCCATGGTGCCCTACGAGACCCGCCGCGAGGCGGACGGCCTGCGACTGCTGCTGCAGGGGCGGCCGGGGCCGGCGGTGGCGGCGGCCGCGCCGGCGCCCGAGGGCGCCGGCGGGGAGCCCCCGCGGCGCATCGAGGACATCGACTTCCGCCGCGGCGAGGAGGGCGAGGGCCGGGTGCTGGTGCGGCTATCGGATCCTGCCACCGTGGTCGACATGCGCACCGAGGGCGGGCAGGTGGTGTTGGAGTTCCCGGACACCGGCCTGCCGGAGGCCCTCGAGCGCCGCCTCGACGTGGTGGACTTCGCCACCCCGGTGCGCACCATCGACACCTTCCGCCGCGACGGCCGCGTGGTCATGGTGATCACGCCCATGGCCGAGTTCGAGCACTTCGCCTACCAGACCGACGACCTCCTCACCATCGAGTTCAAGCCGCTCACCCGGGCCGAGGTGGAGGCGCGTAAGCAGGAAAAGTTCGGCTATACCGGCGAGCGGCTCTCGCTCAACTTCCAGGACATCGAGGCGCGGGCGGCGCTGCAGATCATCGCCGACTTCACCGGCCTGAACCTGGTGGCGAGCGACTCCGTGCAGGGCAGCCTTACCCTGCGGCTCAAGAACGTGCCCTGGGACCAGGCCCTGGACATCATCCTCAAGACCAAGGGCCTCGCCATGCGCAAGGCGGGCAACGTCATCCTGGTCGCCCCCGCGGAGGAGCTCGCGGAGCAGGAGCGCAAGCAGCTCGAGGCGAGGAAGCAGATCGCGGAGCTCGAGCCCCTGCGCTCGGAGTTCATCCAGATCAACTACGCCAAGGCGGCGGAGATCGCCGCGCTCCTCAAGAGCGAGGGCAACTCGCTGCTGTCCGAGCGCGGCAGCGTCACCGTGGACGAGCGCACCAACACCCTGCTGGTGCAGGACACGGCCACCAAGCTCGCCGAGATCCGCCGCGTCGTCGCCCAGCTCGACATCCCGGTGCGGCAGGTCCTGATCGAGTCGCGGGTGGTGATCGCCAACAACGACTTCGCCCGCGACCTGGGGGTGCGCTTCGGGGTCACGGCCTCGGACGACCGCGGCGGCGGCGACATCGCCGTGCTGAGCGGCTCCAGCAACGCCACCGACACCGTGATCCAGAGCGGTGTGAGCAACTTCAACACCACGGGCAGCGCGACTCCGTTCGACGTCCCGTCCCTCAGTGACCGCTTCCTGGTGAGCCTGCCCGCCGTCAACCCCGCGGGCCGGCTCGCGCTCGCCATCCTCGGCTCCGACGTCCTCCTCGACCTGGAGCTTTCGGCGCTGCAGGCCGAGGGCCGGGGCGAGGTCATCTCGAGCCCGCGGGTCATCACCTCCGACCAGCACGAGGCGCTCATCGAGCAGGGCGTGGAGATCCCCTTCCAGGAGGCGACCTCGAGCGGCGCCACCGCGGTCTCGTTCAAGAAGGCGGTCCTGAGCCTCAAGGTGACGCCCCACATCACCCCGGACAAGCGCATCCTCATGGACCTGACCGTGAACAAGGACAGCCCCGACTTCTCGCGCAGCGTCCTGGGGGTGCCGCCGGTGGACACGCGGGAGATCTCCACCCGCGTCCTCGTGGACAACGGCGACACCGTGGTCCTCGGCGGCGTCTACGAGCAGACCCGGACCCACAACACGCGCAAGGTGCCGCTGCTCGGGGACATGCCGGTGCTGGGCTGGCTGTTCCGCCAGAAGTCGCTGCAGGACAACAAGAACGAGCTTCTGATCTTCGTCACCCCGAAGGTGCTGCGGGAGCAGGCGGTGCGGTGAGGCGCGGGCCTTCGGGGGGTTGGGGCTGCGTGGAGGCGCCTCGTCGGGGGCGCGAGGACCGAGCAGGAGAGAGCAGGATGATGGAAGGGATCCGCCGCTGGGGAAGGCTCCTGGGTGTCGGCATCTTCGTCCTGGCGCTGGCCGCGTGCGGGGGGGACTCCGGTTTCACCGCAGCGCCCGGCACCACCGGTAGCGGAACGGATACCGGCGGCAGCGGCGGGACCTCGGGCGGCACCGGGAGCAGCTCCGTTGGCACCGGGCAGGTGGCGTCGGTCACGGTGGCCGCGGGTGCCTCCTCGCTTACCGCGGACGGGGCGGACAGCGCGACGATCCGGGCCACGGTCCTGGACACGGCGGGGCAGCCCGTGGCGGGGGAGACCGTGACGTTCGCCACCGACGTCGGGACCCTGTCGGCCACGAGTGCGACCACGAATGCCTCGGGCATCGCCGAGGTGACCCTGTCCGGGACCCGCCTCGGGACGGCCACCGTCACCGCCACCGCCGGCGGCTTTCGCGGCGAGGTCCAGGTCACCTTCGTACCGGGCCCGGCCGATGCGACCAAGTCCGTCCTGACCATCTCGCCGGCGAGCGTCTCCGCCGACGGCAGCGCGCAATACACGGTGAAGGCGTTGCTGTTCGACAGCGCCGGGCATCCCGTGGCCGATGGGACCGCGGTGACCCTGCGGGTGGAGGACACGGGCGGGACCCCGGTGGGTGCCGTGCTCAGCACGAACCCCGCGCAGACCGCCGGGGGCGCTGCGAGCTTCACGGTGCAGGCGCCGGCGCCGAGTGCGGTGCCGTCGGGTGGTACGGCCACGGTCACGGCGGAGGTGGCGACCGGGCTGAGTCTCACGGGGACGGTGACCTTTGCCAGTGTGTCGGTGTCGCCGGCGGATGTGGGGTCGCTGGTGCTGGATGCTGCGACGGCGCAGGTGGTGGCGGACGGCGCGACGCGGGTGCAGATTCGGGCGACGCTGACGGATGTGGACGGTGAGCCCATCGCCAACGAGGCGGTGAGCATGAGCACCAATCTGGGGAGTCTGCAGACGCAGGCGGGTGCTGCGGCCTCGAGCGCGACCACGAACGCCGACGGTGTGGCGGTGCTGTTTCTGGAGGCGCCGACGACGGCGGGCAAGGCGACGGTGCGGGCGGAGTTTCTGGGGTATGTGGCGACGACGCAGGTGGAGTTCCTGCCTGGGGATCCTGATGCGGGGCGGTCGTCGATCACGGCGAGCCCGGCGAGTCTGCCTGCGGACGGAAGCAGCACGACCACGGTGACGGTGACGCTTGCGGACGCCAACGGCAACCCGGTGGCGGACGGGACGGAGGTGACGCTGGTGGCCAATGCGGGCACGGTGACGAGCGCCAACCCGACGACGACCACCAACGGGCGGGCCACCTTCACGGTGCAGGCGCCGAGTGCGGTGCCGTCGGGTGGTACGGCCACGGTCACGGCGGAGGTGGCCGCCGGGCCCACGGGGCTGAGTCTCACGGGGACGGTGACCTTCACCAGTGCGTCGGTGTCGCCGGCGGATGTGGGGTCGCTGGTGCTGGATGCTGCGACGGCGCAGGTGGTGGCGGACGGCGCGACGCGGGTGCAGATTCGGGCGACGCTGACGGATGTGGACGGTGAGCCCATCGCCAACGAGGCGGTGAGCATGAGCACCAATCTGGGGAGTCTGCAGACGCAGGCGGGTGCTGCGGCCTCGAGCGCGACCACGAACGCCGACGGTGTGGCGGTGCTGTTTCTGGAGGCGCCGACGACGGCGGGCAAGGCGACGGTGCGGGCGGAGTTTCTGGGGTATGTGGCGACGACGCAGGTGGAGTTCCTGCCTGGGGATCCTGATGCGGGGCGGTCGTCGATCACGGCGAGCCCGGCGAGTCTGCCTGCGGACGGAAGCAGCACGACCACGGTGACGGTGACGCTTGCGGACGCCAACGGCAACCCGGTGGCGGACGGGACGGAGGTGACGCTGGTGGCCAATGCGGGCACGGTGACGAGCGCCAACCCGACGACGACCACCAACGGGCGGGCCACCTTCACCCTGCAGGCGCCGTCGGCCGCCGGCACGGCCACCCTCAGCGTGCTGGAGGTGAGCGGGCTGACGGGCAGCGTCACCTTCGGCGGCGCCGCTACGGGCGACCCGGCCTCGGTGCAGCTCCAGGTCGATCAGCAGAACATCTTCGTCCAGGGGGTCGGCAAGCAGGAGATCGCCACCATCACCGTCACGGTGCTGGACGGCTCGGGCAACCCCATCGACGAGAGCAGCTACGGGGATCCCAGCCTGAACAACCTCCGGGTCACGGTCCTCGCCCAGCCCCACGGCGGCGAATACGTCACCGGGCGCAACGCGGCCGGGACCGTGGTAGACACCCGCTCCGGACCCATCGAGGTGCGCACCAGTGGCGGATCCATCAACCTCAACCTGATCGCCGGCACCCGGCCCGGCGTGGTGGAGGTGAAGGTGGAGGCGCTCCTGGACGAGAGCGGTGCGGCGCTGGCGGCGCCGGTGACGGCGGTGGCCCCCCAGGTGGTGATCGCCAGCGGCCCGCCGCACACCATCGTCTTCTCCTCGCCGCTGCAGGAGAGCATCGAGAACCTCGGCAATGGCAACTACCGCCGCGTGGGCAAGGTGGACGTCACCGACCGGTGGGGCAACGCCGTGCCGGACGGCACCGTGGTCCAGCTCCAGCTCATCGACTCGGTGATCGCCCACGGCGCCGCGGGGCAGGTCACCGCCGGCGACACCACGCTCACCGGCGGCGGCTCGCTGCTGACCCTTACCTGCACCAGCTCCACGAGCTGCACCAGCGCCAGCCTCGACTTCCTCGACACCATCGAGCGCAACGACGTGCCGCGGGGGATCGAGCCGGACGACGTGGTCCTGGTGCGCAACGCGCCGGCCGGCGACAAGGGCCGCTTCGTGGCCGCCAGCCCGACGCTGGGGACGGAGCTGGAGGTCCAGAACGCCTACGGCAACGACGGCACCGGCCTGGAGTACGTGGTGGGCGCGGCCGCGCTGGGGGCGACCATCGCCGGCCTCGATCCCGGCTCCGGCGCGCTGCTGCCGGGCTTCACCCTCACCCGGGACGGCATCGGCGAGTTCCGCGTCACCTACCCAGCCCACAACGACAACAGCGGCAACGCGCGGGGCACGATCCGCGTGGGCTGCTACGGCTATGCGGGCTCCGGGGCCTACTCCACCGACGACAAGCGCTACACGGTGCCGCAGTCGGCGCAGGTCTGGATCTGGGCCAAGGCCAGCGACACCGACGCCGAGGCGGTGAGCAAGGGGCGCTTCTGCTTCGCCTCCATCGCGCCGTGGACGGTGACCGCCCTCCCGGCCGCGCTGAGCAGCGGCGGGACGGTGAGCGTGGACGTGCGCGACGGCGGCGACGGCATCCTGCTCCCCTTCGTCGGGGTGTGGGTCTCCTCCGTGGTGACCTCCCGCGACACCGACAAGGGCAGCGACTTCGACGTCCACGCGGGCACGCCGCTCGGCTACGACGTCGACGGCGACGGCCGCATCGACGGCAACGAGGACCTCGACGGCGACGGCAACCTTGATGTGAACGAGGACGCCAACAGCAACGGCACGTTGGATCCCGGCGAGGACCTGGACGGCGACGGCCGTCTCGACACGACCGACGAGGACGTGGACGGCGACGGCCGTCTCGACACCGGCGAGGATCTGAACCACAACGGCGTGCTGGATCCCGGCGAGGATCTCGACGGCGACGGGGTCCTGGACCGCAGCGAGGGCGCCATCTACGGCACCGCGGACGCCGACGGCGACGGCCTGCGCCTCGTGGACACGGACGGCGACGGCGCGGCCGACGTGGACGACGACTTCGTCCTCGGCTGCGCCCTGGCGCAGAGCGCGCCGGAGAACGTGACGTGGCGGCCGTGGGTCTACCCCAACGCCGAGAACGGCAAGCCCCAGACCAACATCGGGGGCGCGGCCTCGGCCTGCGTCGCGGTGGAGGGGAGCAACGTGCAGTCCGGCGACAGCGCCACCATCACGTTCTTCACCGCCGAGGGCGCGGCCGAGGTGGAGCTGACCATCCCCTAGGGTCCCGGCGGGCTTGATCCGCGCCGCGGGGGCCGCTAGCTTGCCGGCCATGGACGGGCCGGCGAGCGTCTTCCTGGTGGGGCCCATGGGGGCGGGCAAGAGCAGCGTGGGCAGACGCCTCGCACGCCTGCTCGGCCTCGACTTCGTGGACGCCGACGAGGTGGTGGCGCGCGAGGCGGGGATGGACATCCCGGCGATCTTCGCCGCCGAGGGCGAGGCCGGGTTCCGCGCCCGCGAGCGCGAGGTGATCGACCGCCTGACGCGGCTTCCGGGCATCGTGCTGGCCACCGGCGGCGGCGCCGTGATGGATCCGGCCAACCGCGCCTGCCTGCTCACCCGCGGCCACGTGGTCTATCTCTACGCCGACGTGGAGACCCAGCACGCGCGCACGCGCCGCAGCCGCCACCGCCCGCTGCTGCAGACCGAAGACCCGCGCGCGCGCCTGGCGGAGCTCTTCGCGCGGCGCGACCCCCTCTACCGCGAGGTGGCGGACTTCGTGGTGGACACCCGCGGCGGCGGGGTCGAGGACACGGTGCGGGCGGTGCTCGCGCAGCTTCGGGCGACGGGCGAGTTCCGCCGCCGGCGCGGGGTGGGGCGAAGGCGCAGGGAGGGACGGCGGGAGCGGCCATGAGCGCGCGGACCACGCTCACCGTCCGCCTCGGCGGCGGACGCGACTATCCCATCCACATCGGCGCCGGGATCCTGGGCGAGGCGGAGCTGCTGCGCCCGCATCTGCCCGGGCGGCAGGTGATGGTGGTCACCAACGAGACCGTGGCCCCGCTCTACCTCGACGCCCTGGCGCCGGCGCTGGAGGGCCTGGAGCGGCGCGAGGTGGTGCTGCCCGACGGCGAGGCGCACAAGACCCTGGCCACGGTCGCGGGGATCTGGGACGCCCTGCTCGATGCGGGCTTTCACCGCACCGCCACCGTCCTCGCCCTGGGCGGCGGCGTGGTGGGCGACATCGCCGGCTTCGCCGCCGCCTGCTACCAGCGGGGGGTGGCCTTCGTGCAGGTGCCCACGACCCTGCTGGCGCAGGTGGACTCCTCGGTGGGCGGCAAGACCGGGGTCAACCACCCCCTCGGCAAGAACATGATCGGGGCCTTCCACCAGCCCCGCTGCGTGCTCGCCGACGTCGCGACCCTCGACACCCTGCCCGAGCGCGAGCTGCGGGCGGGGCTTGCGGAGGTGATCAAGTACGGCCTCATCCGCGACCCCGACCTCTTCGCCTGGCTCGAGGCCCGGATGCCGGCGCTCCTCGCCCGCGAGCGGCGCGCCCTCGTGGAGGCGGTGGCGCATTCCTGCCGCAACAAGGCGGCGGTGGTGGCCGCCGACGAGCGGGAGGCCGGGCAGCGGGCGCTGCTCAACCTCGGCCACACCTTCGGCCACGCCATCGAGCGGGTGCTGGGCTACGGCATCTGGCTGCACGGCGAGGCGGTGGCCGCGGGCATGGTGCTGGCGGCGCGGCTGTCGGTGGAGATGGGGTGGCTGGAGCCCGCCGCGCTGGAGCGCATCGTGGCCCTGCTGGAGGCGGCGGGGCTGCCCACGGCGCCGCCGCGGGAGGCCGACGGGGGCGCGATGCTGGAGGCCATGGGGCTCGACAAGAAGGTCGCCGACGGGCGCTGGCGGCTGGTGCTGCTGCGGGGCATCGGGCGCGCGGTGGTCACCGACGCCTTCGACCGCAACGCCCTCGAGCGGCTCCTCGGCGCGGGATGATGCCGGCGGCGCGGCTCGCCCCCTACGCCGCCTCCGCGGCCAGCTCGCGGGGGCGCCGGCACCCGGAGCCGCCGCCGCGCTACCGCGGCGAGTACCAGCGCGACCGCGACCGCATCATCCACTGCGCCGCCTTCCGCCGGCTCGAGTACAAGACCCAGGTCTTCGTCAACCACGAGGGCGACCTCTTCCGCACGCGCCTCACCCACAGCCTGGAGGTGGCGCAGATCGCGCGCACGGTGGCCCGCGCCCTGGGGCTCGACGAGGATCTCACCGAGGGCATCGCCCTCGCCCACGACCTCGGCCATCCCCCCTTCGGCCACGCCGGGCAGGAGGCCCTCGACGCCTGCATGGCGCCGTGGGGCGGCTTCGAGCACAATCTGCAGGCGCTGCGGGTGGTGGACGAGCTGGAGGAGCGCTACGCGCGCTTCCGCGGCCTCAACCTCATGTTCGAGACCCGCGAGGGCCTGCTCAAGCACTGCCCGCCGGCGCGGGCGCGCGGGCTCGGCGAGGTGGCGCGGCGCTTCCTCGACGGCACCCAGCCGACCCTGGAGGCGCAGGTGGTGAACCTCGCCGACGAGATCGCCTACCATGCCCACGACGTCGACGACGGCCTGCGGGCGGGGCTGCTGCGGCTGGAGGAGCTCGCCGGGCTCGCCCTCGTGCGCGCGTGCCTCGACGAGGTGGAGGCCGAGCACCCCGGCCTCGGCGGCCGGAGGCGGGTCCACGAGCTGGTGCGCCGGCTCATCGACCGCCAGGTCACCGATCTCATCGAGGCCACGGCGGCGGCCCTGGAGGCCGCGGCGCCCGCGGACGTGGAGGCGGTGCGGGCGCGGCCCGAGCCCCTCGCCCGCCACTCGGAGGCGATGCGCCGGGCGAGCCTGGAGCTCAAGGGCTTCCTGCGCGAGCGCCTCTACCGCCACTACCGCGTCGAGCGCATGACCGCCAAGGCGCGGCGCGTGGTGACGGCGCTCTTCGAGGCCTTCGTGGACAACCCGCGGCTGCTGCCGCCGGCGGCGCGCGAGGCGGCGGCGCGGCTGGAGGCGGAGGCGGGCGAGGCGGGACGGGCGCGGGCGGTGGCCGACTACATCGCCGGCATGACCGACCGCTACGCGCTGGCCGAGCACCGCCGCCTGTTCGACCCGCCGGAGCTGACCTGAGGGGGGCGGCCGATGCGCATCTACATGCAGACCCCGCCGATGCACGGCGAGCCGCTGCGCTTCTGCCACCTCATCCTGCAGCGGGACCTGCTGGGCGGCTGGGTGCTGGTGCGCGAGACCGGCTACCAGGGCGGGGCCGGGCGCGTGCGGCGCGAGCACTACGACAGCCGCGACGAGGCGGTCCGGGCCCTGGAGCGGGCGCGGGACACGCAGCTTCGGCGCGGCTTCCGGGTGGTCTTCGCGGAGGGGCGGGAGGCCCCGGCGTGAAGGGTGCCGCCGCTTTCTATCTGCCCGACGGGCTGCGCCAGCGGCTCGATCTCGCCTATCACCTGCTCCAGCACGGCCGCGCCTGTCTCCACGTCGCGGGCCCGGCGGGCAGCGGGCGCAGCACCTTCGTGGCGCTGCTGGCGGGGCGGGGGGAGGCTGCCGGCTGGTGCGTGGTGCGGCTCGGCGGCGGCGAGGGCGAGGGGCGGGCCGCGGCGCTGGGGCGCCTCGCGCGCGCCCTGGGGATTTCGGAGGACGGCGGCGAGGCGGCGCTGCGCCGGGCCGTGGAGGCGCGGCTCGAGGCGCTGGGGCAGGGGCGCGGCGTGGTCCTGGTGGTGTTGGACGACGCCCATGCCGCACCCCGGGAGACCGTGGACCTGCTGCTCGCCCTCTACCGGAGCCCGCGGGCGGGGGCGCTGCGCCTGGTGCTCGCGGGGCCGCCGGAGCTCGTCGCGGACGGGGTCCCCGGCGTGGCCGGGGCCCTGGAGGCGGCGGTGACCCACACGGTGGAGCTGCTGCCGTGGGGTGAGGAGGAGGTGCGCGGCTACCTCGCGCACCGGCTGGGGCGCGACCCCGAGGAGGCGCTGGTGCGGCGGGCCCTGCGCCGCGGCGGGGGGATGCCCGGGAGGATCGAGGCCATGCTGGGCGGAAGCGACGAGGAGCGGAAGGGGGGGCGCGGGCCGGCGGCGCTGCCGCGGCGGGTGTGGCTGCTCGCGGGCGGCGGTGTCCTGGTGGCGGCGGCCCTGGTCCTGACCCTGGTGGGGGGCGACGAGGAGCAGGCGGGGACGCGGCCCCTGCCGGTGCCGCCGCAGCCCGCCGCCCCGCGCGCCGAGCCCCCGGCGGCGGAACCGCCCGCCCGGGCGGACCGGGAGCCGCCGGGGCCTGTGCCCACCGAGGCGGCCGGGCCGCCACCCACCGCGGAGGTCGGACCCCCGCCGAGCGCCGGGGCGGAACCCCCGCCACCGATCGAGGGGGCCGCGGGCGCGCCGCCGGGGGCGAAGGCCACGGCGGGGCCCGCCGCGGCCGAGGCGCCGCCGCCCGCCGCCGGCGAGCCCCCGGCCGCCCCGGCCGAGGGTGCGCAGGCGACGGCTGCGGCGCCCGCCGAGCAGGCGCCACCGCCCGCAGGCGGGCAGGTGCACGACGAGGCGTGGGTGCTCGCCCGCCCGGCCGGGCACTACACGTTGCAGCTTGCCGGTGCGCGCGCACGCGAGGCGCTCCTGCGCGAGGCGGCGCGCCTCGGCGGCGCGGCTCCGGCCGCGGTGGTGCGGCTGCGCCGCGCCGGCGCGGACTGGTACGTGCTCCTCTACGGCGAGTTCCGGGACCACGCGGCGGCGGTGCAGGCCCGGGCGCGGTTGCCGCAGCGGCTGCGCGCGGCGGGGCCGTGGCCGCGGCGGTTCGGCGAGCTGCAGGCGGCGATCCGCGCGGCGCGCTGAAGACCTTGCCGTCGTAGGGGATGACCGCGAGAATGGGGCCATGCCGCCGCTGACTCGCAGGGCCTTCCTTCGCCTCGGTGCCGGGGTCGCGCTGGCGCCGCTGCTGCGCGCGCGAGCGGTGCGGGCGGCCGACGGCGTGCGCGAATACCGCCTGCGGGCGCAGGTGGCGAAGGTGCGCCTCGCCGACGAGCCGTTCCCGGAGACCGAGCTGTGGTGCTATGACGGGCGCTCGCCGGGGCCGCTGCTGCGGCTGCGCCAGGGGGAGCCGTGCCGCATCGTGCTGCGCAACGAGCTGCCCGAGCCCACCACCCTGCACGCGCATGGGGTGCGCCTGGCCAACGCCGCCGACGGCGTGCCCTACCTGACCCAGGAGCCCGTCGCCCCCGGCGAGACCTACGTCTACGAGTTCACGCCCCCGGATGCGGGCACCTTCTGGTACCACTCCCACTTCAACTCCGACGAGCAGCTCGGGCGCGGGCTGTATGGCCCCCTCATCGTCGAGGAGCCGGAGCCGCAGCCCTTCGACCGCGAGATCCTGTGGGTCCTGGACGACTGGCGGCTGACCCGGGACGCCCGGATCCGGGACGACTTCCACCGCGAGGAGGACTTCGCCCGCGCCGGCCGCCTCGGCAACACCATCACCCTCAACGGCCGCATGCCGCGGCCGGAGCCGGTGCGCGCCGGCGAGCGCGTGCGTCTGCGCATCCTCAACGCCTGCAACGCGCGCATCTTCCAGCTCCGCTTCGCCCGCCACGTCCCCTGGGTGATCGCCGTCGACGGCCAGCCCTGCGAGCCCTTCCAGGCCGACGGCGGGATCACCATCGCGCCGGCCCAGCGCGTGGACCTGATGCTGGACATGACCGGGGAGCCCGGCCGCGGCTACGGGGTGCTCGATACCTTCTATCCGCAGTCGCCGCTGCGGCTGACCGAGCTCGCCTACGCCGCCGAGGCGCCGCTGCGGCCGGGGCCGCCCGGCGACCCCGTGCGGCTGCCGCCGAACCCGGTGCCGCTGCCCGACCTGGCGCGCGCCCGGCGCGAGTTCATCGACCTCGAGGGCGGCGACATGGGCGAGATCACCAACCCGCGTCTCTACGGCGCGCCGCAGGGCCTGGGGCGGCTCCTGCTCATGGGCAAGCTGTGGGCCATCAACGGCATCGCCGGCTTCCGCACCGTGATGGCCCCGCTGTTCACGATCCGCCGGGGCAGCCACGTCCTGTTGCACTTCCGCAACTTCACCGCGTGGCCGCACCCGATGCACCTGCACGGCCATTCCTTCCGCGTGGTCCATCACGAGGACGCGGCCGCGGTGGGGCGCATGATGGACACCGTGCTGGTCGGGCCCGGGGAGCAGGCGCAGGTCGCCTTCGTCGCCGACAACCCCGGCGACTGGCTCTTCCACTGCCACATCGTCAGCCACGCCGAGGCGGGGATGATCGCGGTGGTGCGCGTGACCTGAGACGGGGGGTCAGCCAGGCACCGGCAGGCCCATGGCGCGCAGGGCGCGCACCAGCTGCCGGTTCGCCTCTTCCATGGTGCGGATGGCGCGGGCCCAGTCGCCGGCCGCGGCGGCGGCCTCGGCCTCCTGGCGGAGCTGCTCGGCGCGGTCGCGGAAGGGATCGGCGAGGCGGCGACGCGCGGCCTCGGCCTCCGCCGCCATCTGCTCCACCAGCATGCGGTAGCTCTCGTTGCGGCGCTGCTCGTAGGCGTACTCGTCGGCGGGGGTGCGGAAGTCGAGGCCGTAGACCACGGTGTCGTTGCGCCGCAGGCGCGTGAGGGCGGTGACGATCATCTGGTAGGCATGCTCGAGCCGGGTCCGCGCCTCGCCCAGCCGGCCCTTCCTCTCCGCCTCCCGCGCCTCGGCCACGAGGGCCTCGAAGCGCGCGCGGTCGAGCAGCGCGGCGGCCTGTGGGCCCTTCTCGCGCAGGCCGGCGTCGAAGGCCTGGCGGTAGGCCTCGATCTCCTGCCGCATCTGGCGGATGCGCTCGCGGTCCCTGGGGGTGTCGCCGTCCGCGCGCTCCTGCGCCGCGCTACGCGCACTGGCGAGGAGCTGGAGCGCGGTCTCGGTTCGGCGCGCGGCTTCCTCCTCGTCGCCCGCCTCCGCCGCCCGTTCGGCGGCCTCGGCCGCGTCGCGGGCGCGCGCGAGCAGCTCGCGCGCCCTGGGGTTGGCGGCCTGCTCCAGCGGCCGGGTGAGGTCGGGCTGGAGGTAGTAGCGCAGCAGCCGCAGGCGCTGGGCCAGGCCCTCGTCCGCACCGGCCGGTGCGACGGGCCCGGCGGCCACGGCCAGGGCGAGCAGGGCGCAGCCGAGGCCTCGGGCAAGGGCGCGTGCGGCGGGCATGGTCTCCAACGCTCGGACGGTCCTGCCCGGGGATTATCCGCCACCCGTCCAGGTCCCGCCACCGGCGCCCCCTCAGCAGCCCGGGATGAGCACGGTGGAGCCGGTGGTGCGCCGGGCCTCGAGGTCGCGGTGCGCCTGTGCCGCCTCGGCCAGCGGGTAGGTCTGGCGGACCTCGATGCGCACGGCGCCGCTTCGCACCACCTCGAAGAGCTCGCGGGCGCTGGCGAGGAGGTCCTCGCGCCGGGCGGTGTAGGTCATGAGCGTCGGCCGCGTCAGATAGAGCGAGCCCTTCTGCGCCAGGACCCCGATGTCCAGCGGCGGCACCGGGCCCGAGGCCTGGCCGAAGCTCACCATCATCCCCAGCGGGCGCAGGCAGTCGAGCGAGCCCATGAAGGTGTCGCGGCCCACCGAGTCGTAGACCACCGGGACGCCCTCGCCGCCGGTGAGCTCGCGCACGCGGGCGACGAAGTCCTCCTCGCGGTAGTTGACCGGGTGGTGGCAGCCGTGGGCGCGGGCGAGCTCGGCCTTCTCGGCGCTGCCCACGGTGCCGATGACGGTGGCGCCGAGGTGTCTCGCCCACTGGCACAGGATCAGGCCGACGCCGCCGGCGGCGGCGTGGACGAGGATGGTCTCGCCCGCCTGCACGCGGTAGGTGCGCCGCAGGAGATACTGCGCGGTCATGCCCTGGAGCATCACGCCCGCGGCCTGGACATCGTCGATGTCGTCGGGCAGGGGCACGAGGCGATGGGCCGGGATCAGGCGCACCTCGGCGTAGGCGCCCACGGGCAGGCCGGCGTAGGCGACGCGGTCGCCGGGGCGGACCTCGGTCACCCCCTCGCCCACGGCCTCCACCACGCCCGCGCCCTCCATGCCCAGGACCGCCGGCAGCGCGGGCAGGGGATAGAGCCCGGTGCGGTGATAGACGTCGATGAAGTTGAGCCCGACGGCGGTCTGCCGCAGCCGGACCTCGCCCGGCCCCGGCTCGCCCACCTCCACCTCCTCCAGCCGCAGGACCTCGGGGCCGCCGTGCTCGTGGATGCGGATCGCCTTGGCCATGCCTGCCTCCTCCGTCGGGGGTTGGGATGGGGCGATTTCAGCGCGCCCGGCGGGCGAGGGCAAGCTTCGGCATTGCGCGCACGTCCGCAGGTTGACCCATGCGTCAACGTCGTCTATGTTGGGTCAATGAGATCGAGCACAGGTCATCCGGTGGAGGAGCGGCTCTATTCCATCACCGAGCTCGCCCGGGAGCTGGGCGTCTCGCCCCGCGCCATCCGCCTCTACGAGGCCAAGGGCCTGCTCCGGCCCCAGCGGGTGGCCGGCACGCGGGTCTACACCCGCCGTGACCGCGGGCGGCTGAAGCTGATCCTGCGCGGCAAGCGCCTCGGCTTCTCCCTGGCCGAGATCGGCGAGTACCTCGCGCTCTACGACGTCGACCCCAGCCGCGTGCGCCAGCTCGAGGCGCTGCTCGGGGGGGTGCGCCGGCGCATCACCCAGCTCGAGCGCCAGCGCGAGGACCTGGAGCTGACCCTGGAGGAGCTGCGGGAGATCGAGCGCGAGGCCGAGGCCGAGCTCGCGCGCAGACGAGAGCAAGCGCCCGCGGCGCGGGCATCCTGAAGCGAGGAGCACCTGCCATGACCGACATCGTCATCGCCGCCTACGTGCGGTCCCCCTTCCACTTCGCCCGCAAGGGCGCCCTCGCCCGCGTGCGCCCGGACGACCTCGCGGCGCAGGTGGTGCGCGGGCTGATCGAGCGCACCGGGGTCGATCCCGCCACCATCGAGGATCTGCAGCTCGGCTGCGCCTTCCCCGAGGGGGAGCAGGGGCTCAACCTGGGCCGCCTGGTGGCGCTGCTGGCGGATCTGCCCCTCGCGGTGGGCGGGGTCACGGTCAACCGCTTCTGCGGCTCGTCCATGCAGGCCATCCACAACGCCGCCGGCGCCATCGCCCTCGGCGCCGGCGAGGCCTACATCTGCGCCGGGGTCGAGTCCATGACCCGGGTGCCGATGATGGGCTTCAATCCGCTGCCGAACCCGGGCCTGCGCGAGCGCATGCCGGGGGCCTACATGGGCATGGGCGAGACCGCCGAGAACCTCGCCCGCAAGTACGGTATCCCCCGCGATGAGCAGGAGGCCTTCGCCGTCGAGAGCCACCGCCGCGCCGCCGCGGCCCGCGCCGAGGGGCGCTTCGCCGACGAGATCGTGCCCATCGAGGGGCCCGACGGGACCGTCACCGAGGACGGCTGCATCCGGCCCGACACCAGCCTGGAGGCGCTGGCGGGGCTCGCGCCCGCCTTCATGGCCGACGGCACGGTGACCGCCGGCACCTCCAGCCCGCTCACCGACGGCGCCTCCGCCACCCTGGTCTGCTCCGCCGCCTACGCCGAGCGGCACGGGCTCGAGCCGCTTGCGCGCATCCGCAGCTTCGCGGTGGCGGGCTGTGCGCCGGAGATCATGGGCATCGGCCCCGTGCTCGCCACGCGCAAGGCCCTCGAGCGGGCCGGCCTCGAGCTCGAGCAGATCGACGTGGTCGAGCTCAACGAGGCGTTCGCGGCCCAGGTCCTCGCCTGCCTGCGCGAGCTGCCCATCCCCTCGGAGCGGCTCAACATCGACGGCGGCGCCATCGCCCTCGGCCACCCCCTCGGCGCCACCGGCGCGCGCATCACCGGCAAGGCCGCGGCGCTGCTCAGGCGCACCGGCGGCCGCTACGCCCTCGCCACCCAGTGCATCGGCGGCGGCCAGGGCATCGCCACCATCCTGGAGGCCCTGTGATGGAGATCCGCAAGGTCGCGGTGATCGGCGCCGGCGTCATGGGCGCCGGGATCGCCGCCCATCTCGCCAACGCCGGCGTCCCGGTGCTGCTGCTGGACATCGTGCCCGAGGGGGCGGAGGACCGCGACGCCCTCGCCAAGGGCGCGCTGGAGCGGCTGCGCAAGGCGAAGCCGGCCGCCTTCATGCACCGCGGCGCCGCCCGGCTCGTCACCCCCGGCAACGTGGAGGACCACCTGGAGCGGCTCGCCGAGTGCGACTGGATCATCGAGGCCGTGGTCGAGCGGCTCGACGTCAAGCAGGCGCTCTACCGGCGCATCGAGGCCGTGCGCCGGCCCGACGCCGTGGTCTCGTCCAACACCTCCACCATCCCCCGCGCGCGGCTGGTGGCGGGGCTGCCGGAGCCCTTCGCCGCCTCCTTCCTCATCACGCACTTCTTCAACCCGCCGCGCTACATGCGCCTGCTGGAGCTGGTGGCGGGGCCCGAGGTGCGGCCCGAGGCGGTGGAGGCGGTGGCCGCCTTCTGCGACCGCCGCCTGGGCAAGGGCGTGGTGCGCTGCAAGGACACGCCCGGCTTCATCGCCAACCGCATCGGCATCTTCTGGATGCAGACCGCGCTCGCCGCGGCGATCGAGCAGGGGGTGCCGGTGGAGGAGGCCGACGCCGTCCTGGGCCGTCCCCTGGGCATCCCCAAGACGGGGGTGTTCGGGCTCGCCGACCTGGTGGGCATCGACCTCATGCCGCACCTGATGGAGAGCCTGCTCGCGACCCTGCCGCCCGGGGATCCGCTGCGCGCGGTCGCCGAGGTGCCGCCGGTGGTGGCGCGGATGATCGCGGAGGGCTACACCGGCCGCAAGGGCAAGGGCGGCTTCTACCGCCTGCGCCGCGACGACGGCGGCCGCCTCAAGGAGGCCCTCGATCTGGCGAGCGGCGCGTACCGCCCGGCGCGCAAGGCGCGGCTCGAGAGCGTCGAGGCGGCGCGCACGGGGCCGCGGGCGCTGCTCGAGCACCCCGATCGCGGCGGCCGCTACGCCCGCCACGTGATGCTGCGCGTCATCGCCTACGCGGCGGCGCTGGTGCCCGAGATCGCCGAGCGGGCGAGCGCCGTCGACGAGGCCATGCGCCTCGGCTACAACTGGCGCTGGGGCCCGTTCGAGCTCGCCGACCGCATCGGCGCGGGCTGGCTCGGCGAGGCGCTCGCCGCGGACGGGCTGGAAGTCCCGCCGTTCCTCGCCCGGGCCGCGCAGGCCGGCGGGTTCTACCGCGTCGAGGCGGGGCGGCTCGAGGAGCTGGGGCCGGACGGGGCCTGGCACGCGGTCCCCCGCGCGCCCGGCGTGCTCCTGCTCAGGGACGTGCAGCGGCGCGGCGAGCCGCTCGCCCGCAACGGCTCGGCGAGCCTCTGGGACGTGGGCGAGGGCGTGGCCTGCCTCGAGTTCCACACCAAGATGAACGCCCTCGACCCGCAGGTGCTGGCCATGGTGCGGCGGGCGGTGGAGGAGATCCCCGCGCGCGGCATGCGCGCGCTGGTGATCCACAACGAGGGCGAGCACTTCTCCGCCGGCGCCAACCTCGGGCTGCTCCTCTACTCGGCCAACCTCGCCCTGTGGGATCAGATCGAGGCCATGGTGCGGGAGGGCCAGGAGACCTATCTCGCCCTCAAGCGGGCGCCCTTCCCGGTGGTGGGGGCGCCCTCGGGGATGGCCCTCGGCGGCGGCTGCGAGATCCTGCTCCACTGCGATGCGGTGCAGGCCCACGCCGAGCTCTACATGGGGCTGGTGGAGGTGGGCGTGGGGCTGATCCCGGCCTGGGGGGGCTGCAAGGAGCTGCTGGCACGGTTCGCCCGGGGAGGGCCGCGCGGGCCCATGCCGCCGGTGATGCGCGTCTTCGAGACCATCAGCCTGGCGAAGGTCTCCACCTCCGCCGAGGAGGCGCGGGAGCTGGGCTACCTGGGCCCGGACGACGGCATCACCATGAACCGCGACCGCCTCCTCGCCGAGGCCCGGGCCCGCGCCCTGGCGCTGGCCGAGGGCTATCGCCCGCCGGAGCCGCCCACCTTCGTCCTGCCGGGCCCCGCCGGGCGCGTCGCCCTCGAGATGGCCCTCGAGGACTTCCGCAAGCAGGGCAAGGCCACCGCCCACGACGTGGTGGTGGCGTGCGAGCTCGCGCGCGTGCTCTCGGGGGGCGAGACCGACGTCACCGCCGCCCTCGCCGAGGAGGACCTGCTGGCGCTGGAGCGGGCCGCCTTCATGCGCCTGGTGCGCCATCCCGACACGCTGGCCCGCATGGAGCACATGCTGGAGACCGGCAAGCCGCTGAGGAACTGAGCCATGCCGAGCTATCGCCCGCCCCTGCGCGAGATGCGCTTCGTCTACCGGGAGCTCCTCGACCCGGCCCGCCTGCAGGCCCTGCCGGGCTACGGCGAGCTGGACCCGGAGCTCGTCGAGGCCGTGATCGAGGAGGCGGGGCGCTTCTGCGCCGAGGTCCTCGCCCCCCTCAACCGCGTCGGCGACGAGGAGGGCTGCCGGCTCGAGGGCGGCGAGGTGCGCACGCCCACGGGCTTCCGCGACGCCTACCGCCGCTACGTCGAGGGCGGCTGGCCCGGGCTCGGCTGCGAGCCCGAGCACGGCGGCCAGGGCCTGCCCGAGACCGTGCACGTCCTCGTGGAGGAGATGGTCTGCTCGGCCAACCTCGCCTTCGGGATCTATCCGGGGCTCGCGCGGGGGGCCTACAACGCCATCCTCGAGCACGGCGACGAGGCCCAGAAGGCGGTCTACCTGCCGCGGCTCGCCGACGGCTCCTGGGGCGGCACCATGTGCCTGACCGAGCCCCAGTGCGGCACCGACCTGGGGCTGGTGCGAACCCGCGCCGAGCCCGTCGGCGACGGCAGCTACCGCATCACCGGCAGCAAGATCTTCATCTCCGCGGGCGAGCACGACCTCACCGAGAACATCGTCCACCTGGTGCTGGCGCGCCTGCCCGACGCCCCGCCCGGCACCGCCGGGATCAGCCTCTTCATCGTGCCCAAGTTCCTCCCGCGCGAGGACGGCACGCCGGGCGAGCGCAACGCCGTCACCTGCTCGGCCATCGAGCACAAGATGGGCATCAACGGCTCGGCCACCTGCGTGCTCGACTTCGACGGCGCCGTGGGCTGGCTCATGGGCGAGCCCCACAAGGGCATGCGCGCCATGTTCACGATGATGAACGCGGCGCGTCTGGCCGTGGGCATCCAGGGGCTGGGGCTGGCCGAGGCCGCCTACCAGGCGGCGGCGGCCTACGCCCGCGAGCGCCTCCAGGGCCGCGCCCCGGGCGGGCCGCGCCACCCCGACAAGCCCGCCGACCCCATCCTCGTCCACCCCGACGTGCGCCGCATGCTGCTCACCATGCGCGCCTGGACCGAGGGCTGCCGCGCCCTCGCCGGGCGGGTCGCGCAGGCCCTGGACGTCGCGCGGCGGGACGAGGACCCGGCGCGGCGCGAGGCCGCCCACGACTACGTCTCCCTCATGACCCCGGTGGTCAAGGCCTTCTTCACCGACGCCGGCTTCGAGTGCGCCAACCTCGCGGTGCAGGTCTACGGCGGCCACGGCTACATCCGCGAGCAGGGCGTGGAGCAGCTCGTGCGCGATGCGCGCATCACCCAGATCTACGAGGGCACCAACGGCATCCAGGCCCTCGACCTCGTGGGGCGCAAGCTGCCGGCGCACTTCGGCCGCCTGGCGCGGCGCTTCTTCCACCCCGTGGCCGAGTACCTGGAGGCGCGCCGCGGCGACGAGGCCCTCGCCGAGTTCACGGCGCCGCTGGCCAAGGCCTTCGGCCGCCTCCAGCGCGCCACCGCCTGGATCGCCGAGCAGGGCCTGCGCGATCCCGAGCAGGCGGCCGCCGCGGCCACACCCTACCTGCGGCTCTTCGGCCTCACCGCGCTCGCCTTCGAGTGGGCGCGCATGGCCGAGCTGGGGCTCGCCGGCGCCGACGGGGCGGAGGGGCGCTTCTACCGCGCCAAGGTGGAGACGGCGCGCTTCTACATGCAGCACCTGCTGCCGCAGAGCGGCGGGCTGCTGGCCTCGATCCTGGCCGGCAAGGCCGCCATCACCGGCTTCGACGACGAGGCCTTCTGAGCGCCCATGAACCTGTGGCTGCGGCTGCTCTGGCTGCTCGGCGTGCGCGGCTGGCTGCGCCCGCGCGTCGGCCTGCTCGAGCCCTCGGTGCTGGCGCTGCGGGTGTGGCCCGGCGACCTCGATCTCAACGGGCACATGAACAACGCCCGCTACCTGGCGGTGATGGACCTCGGGCGGCTGGACCTGCTGCGCCGCGCCGGGCTGCTGGGCACGGTGCTGCGCCGGCGCTGGCGGCCGGTGCTGGGGGCGGCGGCGATCCGCTTCCGCCGCCCCCTGGCGCCCCTCGCCCGCTATGCGCTGGTGACGCGGGTCGCGGGCTGGGACGAGAAGTGGTTCTATCTGGAGCAGCGCTTCGAGCGCGGGGGCGATCTCTGCGCGGCGGCCTGGGTGCAGGGGCTCTTCGCCGGGCCGCGGGGGCGGGTGCCCACCGCCGAGGTGCTGGCGGCGGCCGGACACCGCGGCGCCTCGCCGGCGCTGCCGGAGGCGGCCCGGATCCTGCGCGGACTGGGCACGGACGGGAACGAGGCACGGGAGAGAGCGGCATGAAGGTACTGGTCGCGGTCAAGCGGGTGGTGGACTACAACGTTCGGGTTCGTGTGAAGGCGGACGGTTCTGGGGTGGAGACGTCGAACG